>JBMTAX010000828.1:0-1775 GCA_049429145.1 Myxococcota bacterium | reverse complement strand
ACCGCACGCTGCCATTGACAAACGCGCTGCATTCGCCGCCCAAGGTGTGCGCACGATCGCTGGCGTGAGCGAGGACCACGTCGACTTGGCCGAAGCCCTCGGCGCACTGCAGCGCGAACTCGGGCTTACCTCGCTGCTGTGCGAACCAGGCCCACGTTTGCTCGGCGCATTGCTACAGCAAAACCTGGTCGACGAGCTGTGGTGGTTTACCGCGCCCGCGCTTCTTGGTGATGACGCCCGAGCGGCAGCCCCCGCGCTCGGTATCGAGGCGATGAGTCAGGTTCTGCGCTTGGCATCCTCGACGTCTGTGCGAAATGCGGGCGCCGATGCCCTCTTCGTGGGTCCCTTGGCATTGCGTGATTGATTGCGTGTTGCGGAACCGATTTGCGTAAGGCAAGCACCCCCCGTGCGGCATGACGGGACGACCGCCCTTGCACGCGCGATCGCCTTGTCTCTGCGTCTCCTCCCCCGAGGGACGCACCGCCAACCAACCATTTGCACGGGTATGAACATGCAAAAGTCCCTCTCTTCTCTTTTCGCCGCCGCGTGTTGTCTCGCGGTCATCGGCGCTTGCACCCCCGCGACCACTCCTGACACTGACGCGGGTCCTGACACCGAGACCGACGCGGGCACCAACACGGGCACCGACGCCGGCACCGGCACGACGCTCCGCGCCGAAGGCGACACCTGCACCCCCGGCGGTGCGACCCAATGTGAGACGGGGCTCATCTGCCTGCCTGGCCAGCTGAACCCGAGCGTAGGCGTGTGCCGCGTAGACTGTGCGGCCGACCAGAGCGTCTGCAGCGGCGGCAAGAGCTGCCAGGACGTGCTCAGTGCTTCGCTCGAGTACCTCGGCTCGGCCTGCATCCCGCAGCAAGCCCAGCGCGACGGTGCCTGCCAAGCCTGGACCGACCCCGACGCCTGCGCCGACGGCATGTCCTGCCACCTGACCTCCTTCGAGGAAGATGCGGCTGGCAACCCCGTCACCGGCTTCAACTGCAAGGTCACCTGTGACGTCGACGGCACCAACACCTGCGGCGCCGACGAGCAGTGCTTTAGCTCGAGCTACATCCAAGAGTTCCAAGTGGCCGAGGGCGACCTCACCGGCGCTCTCGTCTCCTGCGACCTCGCCGCCTGCGAGAGCGGTGGCAGCTGCGCATGCGACACGGCGAGCGGCTTTGAGTGCCGCGAGTTTGCTGACGCCACCACCGGCTGTGTCAAGGTGCCCGGCGAGTGTGGCACCCCCGTGCCCCCGACCCAGGCTGCAAACCTCGTCCCCGGCGGCATCACCGCTGACCTCGTGTGCAACACCGTCGAGGGCCACGCCTTCTGTGACACCTCCATGGTCAACGAGGAGAGCACCTCGCTCTGCCTCACCGGCATCTTCGGCGCGTCGGCCCCCAACGACGGCATCTGCTTCGCCTTCTGCGGCAGCCCCACCGCCGATTTCGACGGCGACGGCGCCATCGGTGAAGACGAGGCAGCGGAGACCTTCGACTGTGCAGCAGGCTGGACCTGCACCGACAGCTTCGCCCGCGAGCTTGGCGTCGGCGTGACCATCCCCGAGGGCGACAGCGACAAGACCTGCGACCCCGTGGCTTGCCCCCCGGGTCAGACCTGTGATGCCTGCAGCATCGGAGGCCAGGGTGATTACCAGTGCGTCACCTTCGGTGAAGGGGCCACTGCGCAGAGCGTGTGCTTCGCGCCCTACCGCGCCTGTGAACCCGTCGCGGCGCAGTGATCTCGCGTCGTCAGCTCTCGTGAGAAGGGGGGGG
>JBMTAX010000827.1:0-1777 GCA_049429145.1 Myxococcota bacterium | reverse complement strand
CCCATCGCGGGGCTCGTGCACCCACCCATGAGCGGCACGGCCGGGTTCTCGAGTCTCCCCGATGCACGGAGCATAACTAGGCTTGGAGACGGGAGCTTCCTGATCAGCACAGGCTTTGCGGGAAGACTAGTGCAACTCAAGACCTCCTCCCCGGTTACTACTTCGATTGTCGGAGGATACTCTGAGGTATTCGCATCTGCGGCTCCTGCGAACCCACTCGACCTCGCAACGCTTTATATAGCTGAAGCGAGCGGTACCGCGGCAGACGAAGCCGGCAATCTATATTTTAGCGATGCGACGAGGGGCCTGGTCTACAAAGTCAGCGGAGTCACCACTGGTGAACCGGGGTCATGGGATCTTGCACCTCTGGATACCCAAAGCGAAGAACCCGCAGGCCTCCTTGCGGTCTCCGACAGAGAGCTGTGGATCGCTGACCGTGCTCGGCACTGCATTGTGGCCTACGACGTCCTCACGAGCCAGCACAGTGTTATTGCTGGCATTTGCGGCATTCGCGGACACCAGGACGGACCCGCCAATCAAGTGCTTTTCAACGGCCCTACCCATCTGTACCGGGACGAGCGTGGCACATTGTACATCGCTGACAGTCTCAACCGCCGCGTACGCGCTCTGCACAACGGCCAAGTTCACACGATTCTTGGAAATGGACAGCCGGCAATGCTGCAGACGAATCAAGCAGCGGTCTCTACGGCCATCGGAAAGCCCGGTGCGCTCGCGGTTGATCGGTTTGGCAATCTTTTTGTCGCAGCCGAGGAGGTCGTTTGGGAAGTGGCCAATGCAAATAGCGATTTTACATTGACAGGAATGGAGCCCGCATTCCCAATCTTCGACGCCACCAGTCTACCCTCGACCGAGAGCCCGCTCAAATGCCTCGAGGCAATGCATCTCCTTGCAGACCGGGAAAGCTTACTGGTGGTGGACGGCTGTACGGGTAAGGGATTCGAGCTACACGGGGTGCAGCGATGAAACCCTCTCCAGCCCTGCTCATTGCCCACAGAAATCGCGCAGCGCACCGCTATTTAATCGGCCTTCTTTTTCTCAGCGGTTGTTTTAAGAGTGACATTCTCCCGAGAAACGTAGAGATCTCCTGTCTCTCATCCCTTGATTGCCCATCAAGATCAGTGTGCATCGAGGGTCTCTGCTATACGGAAGACAATGACTGCATTCTTCAAGGGCAAGGAAGTCCCGCATTCGCGCCAGCCGGCGCGCCCTGCCAGGTAGCTGGCACGCACCGAGGAGAAGGCATCTGTGTCCAGGGCGCCTGCACCACGCCATTTTGTGGCGATGGGGTCGTTACCGCTCCAGAGAGCTGCGCCGGAACACTTGGCTGCAGAACTGACTGCACCACCTGTGGAGACGGAACGATCGACGAAAACAATGGGGAGCTTTGCGACGATGGATCGCAGAACTCCGACGAACGCCCCGGTGCATGTCGAACCAACTGCACTTTTTCCTCCTGCGGTGACAGCGTTCAGGACCCTGGAGAAGGGTGCGACGAGGGGGAAACCAACTCCGATTCCTTGTCAGATGGATGCAGGCTTGACTGTAAGCGTTCTACCTGTGGGGATGGTGTCATTGACTCTTCAGAGGAGTGCGACAGTGGCGCAGGCAACTCTGATATTGCGCCAGATGCATGTAGAAGAACATGCATGTTGCCATCTTGTGGGGATGGGATCGTTGATTCGTTGGAAGACTGCGATGATGGGAAGCTAAACTCAGACGTACAACCTGTCTCCTGCAGGACGACGTGTCGATTCTA
>JBMTAX010000826.1:0-1781 GCA_049429145.1 Myxococcota bacterium | reverse complement strand
GCCAAAAGGAGCAGCCCCAGTGGCAGAGGCCACCAAGACCAGACAAACAACAAATCGCCTTTGGCGACCCATGCCTGTCTCATTGAGACGGCGAAGTAGCTCTCCGTGGGTATCTGCACGGAGCAGGGAATCCCACTCTCTGCCCCACACGACCTTGAGGACGTTCCATCCTGCGCCCCGGAACACGCGCTCGAGCTCTTGGATTACCTTACCATTCCCTCGCACGGGCCCGTCGAGCCGCTGCAGGTTGCAGTTGACGATGAAGGTCAGATTGTCGAGGTTTTCTCGTGCGGCGAGGCTCAACGCACCGATGGACTCGGGTTCGTCCATCTCGCCATCACCGGTAAAGCACCAGACCCGCGACTGCGACGTGTCTTTAATTCCACGATTGTGCACATATCGGTTGAAACGAGCTTGGTAAATCGCGTGAAGCGGTCCGAGGCCCATCGAGACCGTGGGGAACTCCCAGAAATCGGGCATCAGCCGTGGATGGGGATACGACGACAAACCACGTCGTCCATCGCTGGTTCGCCCGCTCTCTTGGCGAAACAGGTCAAGCTGCTCTTCGCTGAGACGGCCTTCGAGGTAGGCGCGCGCGTAAATTCCAGGGGCTGCATGACCTTGCATGAAAATCATGTCGCCGATGCCGTCGGGGGCATCTTTGCCGCGGAAGAAGTGGTTGAAACCGACCTCGTAGAGCGATGCCGCGGAAGCATAGGTGGAGATATGACCACCCACGCCGAGTCCCCCTTCGGGACGGTTGGCGTGGCTCACCATGACGGCGGCGTTCCAACGGATATAGGCGCGGATGCGCCGCTCCACGTCCTCGTCGCCGGGAAAATCCGGCTCATCTTCCGCGGGGATGGTGTTGATGTAGTCGCTCGAAGTCAGCGGCGGCAGATCGACGCCCTGCAGTCGAGCGTGGCGTAGAGAGCGCCACAAAAGGTAGCGCGCTCGCTCGGCACCCTCGTGTTCGATGACGGCGTCCACCGACTCGCGCCATTCGGCGGTCTCGGTAGGGTCGGTGTCGGGCAGCTGCCGGAGGGAGTCGAACCAGAGGTCGGTCAACAATCTACGCTCGAGGTGGATGTCGTTCACGACGGCACTCCTAAGAGAAACGAGACGATTCAAGAGACCCGGATACAGAGCTTTCCAAAGTGTTCACTGCGCTTCATGCGTTCAAACGCGGCGGGCGCATCATCGAAGGCGACGACGTCATCGACCACAGGGGCCAGACGAGCCGCGCTGATCGCGCGACACATGGCCTCAAACCCGGCACGGTGCCCGACGAAAACCCCTTGCACGCGCCGTTGGCCCATGAAGAGCGCGGGCAGCGCGATAGGAGATGTGTCACCCCCGAGAACGCCGATGAGGGACAGGGTTGCACCCACGCGGCTCGCGCGGATCGACTGGGGTAGCGTGGTTGCACCGCCGACCTCAAGCACATGATCGACGCCGTCGCCCGACAGCTCACGCACGCGGTCACCCCAGTGCGGCGTGCTGCGATAATTGAGCACCTCATCGGCGCCGAGGGCACGCGCACGCGCGAGCTTCTCATCACTGGAGGAAATGACGATGGCGCGCGCACCGACGAGCTTAGAGAACTGCAGGCCGAACAGCGACACGCCACCGGTTCCGAGGAGCAAGACCGTCTGGCCGGGGCGAACGTCACCGAGCTCGAAAAGGGCACTCCACGCTGTCAGCGCTGCGCAAGGCAACGTCGACGCCTCGACATCGCTCAGGTGCGCCGGAACTCGTGCCACTCCCTCGGCCGGGAGCAC
>JBMTAX010000825.1:0-1782 GCA_049429145.1 Myxococcota bacterium | reverse complement strand
AACGTCAATATGCCGTAAAGAAGATTCTGCCCCAATATACTCGCGACCAAGAGCTCGTGCAGATGTTCATCGAGGAGGCGCGAATCGCGTCATGCCTCAGCTTTCCGAACATTGTGCAAGTGTTCGACCTCTGCACTTCTGCCGAAGACGAATACTTTATCGTGATGGAGTTCGTCGACGGCCAGGACCTCGCTGAGGTGCTGCATGCTGCTGCCCAAGCGGGGCGACACATCCCTCAAGCCATGGCCGTACAAATCGTACGCGACGTATTGCTCGCACTCGATTACGCGCACAATGCGCCCGGTCCTGATGGTAAACCCCTCCGGCTGATCCATCGCGACATCAGCCCTCACAACGTCATCGTCGGGTTCAACGGTCAAATCAAACTCACCGACTTTGGCATCGCAAAAGTGCAGCAGTCTGGTCACAAAACCATGGCGGGCATCGTCAAAGGCAAGTTCGGCTACATGTCGCCCGAGCAGGCCAGGGGCAAGCCGCTCGACCACCGCAGCGACCTCTATAACGTCGGCATCTTGCTGTACGAGATACTCGTCGGGGAGCGCTTATTTGCGGGAGCGAGTGACCTTTCGACCCTCGACCGAATGCGCGCCGCGACCGTCCCGCCCGTGCCCCCTACACTCAGGGTCTCGGCGGAACTCGACGGTCTGATGCGAAAAGTACTCGCTGTCGACCCAAGTCAACGCCCCGAGGATGCCGCTCAACTCGAGCTCGCCTTCGCCGACATCGCCCATCGCGAGAACCTCGTGTGTCGTCGGGCTGAGATCGCGACGCTGATGCAGGAGCTTCTGCGCGGGACCCCCGTTCCCCGCGCGCCTGTGCGCCACACGCAGAAACTCACTTTGCGCTCCGCCCTCGACGTCGCCGCGCCCGTATCCGCAAGCCGTGGCGCGATCGACCTCGACCGTCCGTCGACCCGCGCGGCGCGGCCCTCGTCGTTGTCATCGAAGCCCGTCGAGGCGCCGGTGCCACCTGGGGGGTCGGCGAATCGCTCCACGGTCCGGCGGGTCGATGCGACGCCGGCGGAGGGGCGAGTGCGTTCCCTGCCTGCGCCACCTACGGGAGACTCAGCGCACTCGCGACAACAGCTGGGGTCGTCGACGCCCGTCATCTCCGGTGGAAAGGGTGCGCGAATTCTCGATGCGGAACCGACCGCGCTCAGCACTGCACCTCGCAGCGCACCACCTCAGCGGGAAACCCCGGCGTACAGCGAAGAGACCCGTATCGAAGTGGCTCCCACCGCCCCCCCTCCCGTCATCCGCACAGCCGCAGACCCTGGTCCGGTTGCAGGCGTTGGCCAGGGCGCGTCGAGGGCCATAGACCTAGGCGCCTTGGAAGCCCGAGGGAGCTCCGCCGCTGTCCCTCTTCCGCAACCAACCTTGGACCGCCGCCCGGGGCCTTCGACTCTCGAGCGTACTGCCAGTCCCTCGAATATACAGGACCTTCGGCCGTCACCACCACCGCCAGTTCCGACGTCTGCGCGCGCTCTCCCCCTTCCGCCGCCTCCTACAGCGGCGGCCACGTCCGCAAGGGTTCGACCGCTGCCTCCCTCGACCGAGGGCGGCCCCGCTGGCGAAGTCCCTGCGGTTCAGCAGGTCGACGCCGCGCCGAGGCGGGAGCACGGGCCCTCAAGGCCCCAGCCTCGCATGGAGATTGACCCGAGCGCTGTCACAGGCATGATCGAGGGGATATTCCCTGACCTCCCTGGGCCCGCCGTTGAGGGTCCGTCTCCCACCCGCATCTTCATGGCAGACGCCCTCGCTG
>JBMTAX010000824.1:0-1782 GCA_049429145.1 Myxococcota bacterium | reverse complement strand
CGATGATGTCCCCAGAACGCGCTTTTTCATCCCAATAATCCAGCTGGTAGCCTGCTGCCGCCGACAGCTCGTCGGTCACGGGCGCCTCGAGGCTGACGCGCTGAAAAAGCAGCAGCCCATTGTAGTTATCGCCCTCCACCGAGAGGTCCCGCAGGTCGGTGTCCCAAATGGTCTTCTGCTTGCCGCGCAGGATGAGGCCATTCCATACGTCAAACGTGTATGCAGCCTTGATGACGCCAATCATGGTGCGGCGGTTTTGGTGTTGGTGGTACACGCTGCGGGGGTCACGCCCACGGTCATTGGTGTTCGCGTAATTGTAGAACTCGGTGTCGGTCATACCGCCTGTGTAGAGGAAGTCGGGGTAGACCTTGTCTGTGTCGAGGCTCTCCTCGCCGGTATCCGTGTTGTATTCGATGAACGTCCCCTCAACGCTGACTTCGAGGGCGCCTGGCACCCACGAGAGCAACGCAGTGCCGCCGTGCCAGCCGATGAGCGGCTCGTAGAACGCCTCTGTGAAATCCTGGAATTCATTTGCGATGTTGAGCGTCGCTACCTGGCCATCGAGAAATCCGTCGGTGAGCAGTAGGTCGGCTTCTCGTCGCGCACCCATGATGCTCACCCAGTCTCGGCCGATATTGAAATACTCGAGCTGCAGATTGACGTCGATGTCCAGGGGGTCGAACACCTCAGCAGTGGTCACGACGGCGTAGCCCAGATGCTCGCCCATAGGGGTGGGCGCGAAGCCTTGGGAACCAGACACCGCATTGAACACCAGTCGGTCATTCGTCTTTGACCAAGAGCCGCCGACAAGCCCCTTGAGGCCGAGCCAGTCGATGGCATTGGAGCTGAGCTGCAGGGTCGCGTTGGCGTTTTGATAGCGGGGATTGGTGATGACGACCCCGTCTTGGGCGTCGAGGCGATTGGTCGAGCCGATGGCATCGGGGTCATCCAGGTCTGCTTCTTCGTCGAGGACCCAGCTCGTCACTTGTTCGACGGAGAGCCAATCCCATTCGCTTTTGAGCTTCAGCGCCCAGGCCGCATCCCGTTCCCAAAATGGATTCTGGACAAAGGGATCATCAATGCCGGTGTTGTAGTTCGCCGATGCGAAGAGCTTGGGCAAGGCGATGCGAGCGGCGGTGTATGAGAGCCAGTCGCCGAAGGATCCGTCGATGAAGATGCCGCGACCATTGTCGCGTTCCGTGTACCGCAGCTTGCCGATCGTCCAAGCGTTGAACATGCCGAGATCGCTCGCGCCAAGGTGGATGTACCGCACCGTCGGGATGGGAGGCGCCACCCGGAGGTAAATACCGCGGAGCTGCAAATAACCGGCGTGATTCATGCCGAGAGACTCTCCCGAGCCATCGATCACGGGCTTGAGATCGCCGTTCTCCCAATAGTTGGCCCATTGTTGGCCATAGCGCGATTGAATCCGCGCCCCCGCCTCCACGTAGTCGCTGACCCGGCCGATGGCAGTCAGGCCGAGCTCTGAGCAGAAACCATTGTCGCCCGAGAAGTTGTCGCCCTCAGGGGCAGGGTTGCCGTAGCTCACGCAGCCACCAGATTGGTTGTTCCGCGTGAGCACTTTCGTGAAGAAATCGCCGCGCCATTCGAACTTTACGGGTGGGGGCGTCGCACCGAAGAGTCCGTTGGCCTGGGCCTCGTCGAACTTCTCTCGCAACCGCGCTTCGAGCTTGCGCTCGACCATGCGATCGATCTCGGCGCGCAGCGCATCGTCGAGGACCGGGGCGGGGGGGGTAGCAGAAGCTGCCGCATTCTCGGGCG
>JBMTAX010000823.1:0-1787 GCA_049429145.1 Myxococcota bacterium | reverse complement strand
CTGATCGGCAATGACCGCCTTCGTGATCTAAGTGGCATGCAGGCACTGGTATCGACGGAGGGCACCCTCGAGATCGCGCATCATGGGTCGCTGTCGTCCGGAAGCGCCCTGAAATGTCTCGGGGCCGTAGGTGGGGATGTACGACTGCGAAGCAATCGCCAGCTGAAACATCTGCCTCCTATCAACCAGCTCGTCGTCATCGGCGGATCGCTGGTGGTCGATGACAATGATATCCTCGCGGGCACTCTCGCTTTCCCCTCGCTGGTGGGGGTCGGGAATAGTGTCATCCTTCACGCAAACCCGGCACTAGCGCGTGTATCATTCGACCGGCTGCAACGTATCGAAGGAGACCTGCGCCTCGAAAGCAACACCGCACTCCAGGATCTGTTGGGGCTGTCGACGTTAGATGCCATCGGAGGGCACATCGTCCTCGATGGCAACACGTCGCTCTCCTCACTGCGTGGTCTTGACGGAATAGAGGCGCTACCGGGTTCTCTGTCGCTGCAGGGAAATGACAGCTTGGTGAACTTGGAGGGGATTCAGCTCCGGCGAATCGAAGGTACTTTGGCGCTCAGTGACAATGCACTCCTATCTAGCCTGCAGGGACTAGAGCGACTGGGAGAGGTGAGTGACAACGTCTACATCTTCGCCAACCCTCGTCTCCAAGACACCCTCCACCTATCTCGACTTGCCATCGTGGGCGGTGAAATACATATCCGCTGGAATGACTCGCTCGAGAGAATCCAACTCCTGAGCCTCGAAGATACCGTGCAGAATATTGGCATCGGCTCCAATCCCGCTCTGCAGAGTATCTTCTTTCCAAGACTCGAGGCTGTCATCGGCAAACTCGATATCTCCTTCGGAAAGTCGCTCGGAAAACTGAGCTTTCCCACTCTGCATTACGTCGGGCAGGAGTTCCGGATACGCGCTTCAGGTGAACTCTACGCGCTGGAACTTCCTGCTCTCCAGGAGGTGCAGGGCGACCTCTCGATTTTTGAGAACACAGTACTCCGGCGCTTGCAGATGCCCGCCCTACACGAGGTCGGGGCATGGCTCAGCATCTACGACAATCCTGCGCTACATGACACAGAGGCCCACGCTCTCGTTGCGCAAATGCAACAACAGGGCAGCGTTGGCGTTGATTGCCTCCAGGAATTGGGACAGCCATGCCCGCCATTTATTGAAGGAAACCTACCATAATGGGCAAGTGCTCAACCACTCGTGTGGCTTCCCGCGTTGTGACAATGTTGCTCCTGCTGGCAGGACAGGTTGGTTGTGCGACGGTCACCTCGCCAGAGCGGGTGGACGCGGACACGTTGAAGATCATTGTGGCGGGTCCTCAGGTTGATTTGTTCGAGGTGTACGACGCGAAAACTCTTTTTGGCCGAGGAATCGACCTCATGGAAGGCGGTGCCCACGCAGAAGCTATCCATTATTTCGCACGTGTCCATGAGGAATTTCCGGAGTCACCCCTGGTTATTCCCGCCTGGTTTAATCGAGCCCTATGCCACTTGGCGCTCGAACAGGGCGCAGAAGCTCTGAGCGCTATCGACACCTACATTGAGCTCCTACCGAGCAACGTTGCTGAGAAGCACGTGCTCGATGGTCAGTTCAAGAGGGGAGCGGCGCTGATGCAGCTCGGACGGCATGAAGAGGCAGCGGAAATTTTCGATATCTTGATCGTGGACACGCGCCGGATCGACGACCAAATAGAGGCCCTTGTCGATTCAGGCGTCGCTCACTTTATGCTGAATGACAGGGTCACTGCAGAGTATCGATTTCTGAAG
>JBMTAX010000822.1:0-1789 GCA_049429145.1 Myxococcota bacterium | reverse complement strand
GTCTCAAACTTCGTGTCGAGGACATAGGCTTTGGCTCGCAGCCGGAGTGCGAAGTGTTCGCGCGGCTCGAGCTGGCTCACCAGCACCGACCACGGCTGGTCGAGGGAGCAGTAGCGGCTGGTCGTGAGCGCCTGTTCCACCAGTTGCTTCGCAAGTACGACGTCCTGGTCCGCGCCGATGTAGAAATCTGTTTGCACCAACATGTGGAGCTGTCCCGCGTTCCCCGAGGCGACAGAATCGTTGAGGAAGCGACTGTTCGGGATGGTGACCAGGTTGTCGTCCAAGGTCACGATGCGGACCGAGCGCAGTCCGATAGAAGTGACATCGCCATAGGTGTCCCCTACGGCGATCCGATCGCCAACCTGAAACGGTTTGTCGATGAGGATGGTGAGCCCTGCAAGGATGCTGGATGCGAGGTCTTTGAAGGCAAATCCAAGCGCGACGCCAGCGGTACCCGACAGCGCGATCACCGTCTCTTGCCGCAGCTCCACCGCAGAGACGACAGCCAGGAAAATGCCCACGAAGTACACACCGAAGCGGGCGAATGCAGAGACTTGCTGCAACAACAATCGGTGCTCAGCCAGACGCGAGCCGATGCGATCCATCGTCGACGTTGTCACCTGCGCAATGCCATAGGTAGCCAGCAAGACGATAGCAGCGGTGAGTAGGCCCCCCACGCGGACCATCGACAGGACAGATTGTACGTTGTCGGTATCCATGAGGCGTTCGCTTTCGTCGTCAGTGCAACAGGTTCTTGCGTCGTAAGGCGACCTGTGCAGCCTGCCAATGCTCGAGGCTGATCAGGTAGCTCTCGTCCTGCAGTGAGCTGCGCACGTACAGTCCCTTGGCGACACCGCGGTCCACGTGTGCCCTCACACGGGGCGGGGGCTGACGGCAGGCGAGGGCCAGCGCGTTGATCGACAACGGCCCGTGCAGGTGAAACGCCGCAAGCAGGAACTTCTCCTGCTCGGACAGCCATTCGAGGTCATCGGCGGTGGGGGCCGTATACAAGCGGACTCTCATCCGGCCCTGCGGGTCTGGATACAAGGAGCGCAACCAGAAGAGCTGAGCGACCCGGGGATTCCCTTCGGCGAAGTTCCACAACAGCCGGATGTATCCTTCCTCGGTCTCGACGACCTGGGTCAGCCGCCTTTCGCCCGCGCCCTCGTGGACAAGAAGGTCATCGAAGTTCGCCGCAATGCCGCTGGCCTCCTGGCGACGCTGCACCAGCGAGCGAATTTCGCCTTCCGACCAGCGCGGAAGTGCGATGACTTGGTCGAAGTTTTGCTCGAACGCCATGGTTCGACAGAGGTAGCTAAAGGCGGGTGATGCACAAGTCATCAGCCAGAGGATGTGCTCTCGTGTGTCAGCGACAATGGATGCCAATGCCTCTATGGCTCCATAGCCACCGATGGTCCGCAGAAAGAGCAACTCCGCACCGTCGAGGATGACGACATCGGCCTCACGTTTGAGCAGCGCTGCGGCGATCTCGTCGGGGCACGTCGGTGCTTCCGGTGTGTCGAGCACAGATTGCCACTCTTCGCAGAGTTGCTGGACCGTGGTGAGCCGTTTGCTGGGTTCAAAGCGAACGATGCGTGTCGCTGCTGGCAGCCTCGATACAAGCTGCATTACCCAACTCGTCCGCCCAACCCCCCATGGCCCGTGCAGGACAAAAGCACCTCCTCGCACGGAACCCTGTAGGCGAGTGACGACGTCGTCTGCACCCACAAAGCGCTCGACGACCCGCTCTGCCTCCAGGGTCGGTTCATCGCTGAAAGCGGCGAGTATC
>JBMTAX010000821.1:0-1791 GCA_049429145.1 Myxococcota bacterium | reverse complement strand
GGCTCTACGGCGAAGTGGAGGGCCTCGGTACGCAGGCCGTTCGTCGCGCCTATGGATTCCAGCGCATCCCCCTGTTTGACACGACGGTTGGTAAACCGCGGCGCGTACGGATCCTCAAGCGAACGGAGCCCCAGGTAGGTACCGTTGTCTTCACGGCCCTTCGGCTCGACGGGGGAACGCTCCTTCACACCACCCCGTTGCAGGGCCCGCGGCTCTTGATCGTCGGCGACTCCATCACCGCGGGGTATGGCAATGTCGGCGCAGGACCTCAGTGCTATTTCACGCCTGCTACTGAAGCCGGAGAGCAAAGCTGGGGTTATCTCGTCGCCCAGCAATTGGGCGGTGAGGCCCTGATCGCTGCGTTTTCGGGGAAAGGCGTGTATCGCAATCGCGACGTCACCGACCCCCTCACCATGCCATCGTTGTACGATCGAGTCGACGCATTCGACGAGACCTCTGCGGAGCCCTTTTCGACGGTCGATGCGGTCCTCGTGAACCTCGGCACCAACGACTTTGCCTTCGCCAATCCGCCGGCAGAGGGTTTCATCGCAAGTTTCACCGCCTATGTGGCGACGCTCCGTACGTCATTCCCGAACGCACCAATCCTTCTCATCTCCGGGCCGATGATGACCGACGAGTACCCGACTGGAAATGCGGCGCGCACGACGCTGCGACAGTACCTCGAAGCGGTGGTATCCCGCCGTCAGCAGAGCGGTGATAAAAAGATCAGCTTCCTGGAGCTGCCCGTGCAAGACACCAATGGCCCCCTTGGTTGCGATTTTCATCCCCACGAGCAAGTGCACCGCGCCATGGCCACCACCATCAGCGAGGAGCTGCGCGCCCGACTCGGCAATTGACGCATCGCCAGTGGAAGTACGCTCCGGGAGGGAACGCCAGCACGCGTGAGGTGCCGCGTGCCTGGCGTGCCTGAGGGGGGATCTTCTTCGAGATACTCTGCATGAGCTACGGCTTCGAAGAGGTGGACCTGAACTCGAGGCGGCGATGGCTCGACCGGGGGGAAATGGTCCGTCGGAATTTCCCCGCGACGAGGTCAGGGGCTACAATTAGGCGCGATGCAAGATTCGCTTCCTGTCTTCGTACTCGACTACCCAGAGGCTCATGTTGCCGTGCGCGAAATCGCCCATCGCTTCGGCGAGCTCGAAGCGACTCGCCTACCGTCTTTGGGCGAGCGGCCCGTCAGCCTAGATATGGTGCCCCACCGTCTACCCTCGACGCCATTTCTCGTCATCAATGGTAGCGGAAACTACCACCATGAAACGGCACCTCTCGTCGAAGGTTTTCTCGCGGCGCGCCCTGGTCAAAGATTCAGCTACGTACAGATCGATGCCCACCCTGACAAAGACGATCGTTTCCGCTGGAAATGTGATTGTGCGTCGTTCGTTGGGCGGATTTTGAAACACCCTGCACTCGTCGGGCTGTGGCAGCTCGGCATTTACCCGCCCTGCCTCGAAGATACGTCGCGACCCGGTCACCTGTTTACCCCCCGGCTCGGCTATTACGGAGAGAATTACTTTCGGCGGCTGCACACCTATGTCGCCGCGGGCGACGACGTCACGGAGCTCTTTTGGGAGTACCAACCCGAAGACCTCCAGCAGGCGCAGCAGAACCCGTCGATCGCAGAGGTGCACGTGACCCACCAGGTCCCACCGCCGCTTCGAAAAGGCACGCCCGCGTTCCTGCGAGAGGAGACGCCGCGTCCTTGCCTCGAGGTGCGATGGCGTCGTCTGATGGAGTTCGACCCCGCGCGAGAGCTCCCCCCCGACCCTGTGT
>JBMTAX010000820.1:0-1792 GCA_049429145.1 Myxococcota bacterium | reverse complement strand
CGCCCCGAAGAGGTCCGTTACCGGTGGCTCCTCCTCCCCGGGTTGCCGCGGTCGCACCCTCGCCCGCAGATGAGGATGACGACGGTTTCGAAGACGTGAAAACCGAGGCACTTTTGTTGATGGCAAGCGAGCTCATGACCCAAAGCAGAACCCAGCCGCGCGCGAGTCCCCATCATGAAGAGCTCGAGAGTCTCCTCGCAGGCATCGACGACGAATGAGCTATGGTGTCGACCGCAATCACCATTGTCCCCTTACGTTAGGTGAATGAGTGGAGTGAGCGTCTCCCACGAGATGCACACGAGGAGAGACGCGTGGCCAACCTGCGCATCCTGAACATGATGCACCACGACGAATGGGCGCCGCGTCGCATGCTGCCACGGGTCTTGGTGCGAGAAGAGCGGGCCATCTCTCCCTGTGACAGCTGCAACGGTCATTGCTGTGAAATGCAGGTAGAGCTCGCCATCATCGAAGCTGTCCGCATTGGCCTGACCCTCGCGATTCCCGTCGACTCCTTCGTCAAGACTCGCCCGTATACCGCTCACGGTCGTGGATATTCCATCGACCCAGGGTACCCTGTCGAACTCGACGTGGGTCCTTCTCGATTGCTGTTTGCCCATAATGAACTCGGCCAGTGCCATTTTCTCCATCGCATTGCCGGTCGCGGTCGATGCGTGGCGTATGGTTTTCGACCGGGCATCTGTCGCCTCTACCCGTACAGTGTAGCTTTTGACGACGGCACGAGAGTCGCAGTGGGCACCACGAACCTATGCCCCCAGGGATGGTTGTACGATGACAATATTACACAGCAAGTAGAACGCGACCTCGCCGACTGGAGACGAGACATCGAGCAAAGCAAGCGCTTCTGCGAGGACTGGAACCTGGCGCAGCACACCGATCGAAGCCTGCCGGCTTTCTTGCGGTTTGCCGTGATGACCCTCGGCCCCATGCTCGGACTCGACCCACAGCGCCTGTATCCACCGCTGCGGCGACGACTGGGTGAGCGCCTGCATCCAGAGGGCAAAGCCCGGAAAGAGCCCTCATGATGAATCGAGGACGTGATGCAAACGGGTCGTCCGCTCGGATCCTGCAATGGTGCTCGACGGCAGCGATCCATCTCGTGGAATTCATGCGTTCGACCCGCAGACCCGGCCTTAGCGTCGGACGTTATCCCTGCGCTGTGCATGGTGTCGTACTGGCGCTGCTCTGCGCGCCGCTAGGGGCGTGCGTCACCACAGCATCTGGTGTGCAGGGTGATTCGTTAGAGATTCTCGACGACGCCGGCGCCCTGCGAAACTACCTCGCAGCTGACAATCCTCACCGACCTCGCATGAGCGCGCATCGAGCCGGCCCGGGATTGCGCTGGCCTGAAAACTCCATGAGCGCTCTGCGTGGTCAGCAGGCTGCTCACGGGCGACAAATCTTCGAAATGGACGTACACCGCACGGTCGATGGACACTGGATTGTCATGCACGACGACACCGTGGATCGAACGACAACCGGTACAGGCCACGTCGATGCGCTCACACTGCCAGAGATCCGTCGTCTTCGTCTCAAAGATCCGACGGGCAAGCCAACCGACGAGGCACCGCCCCTGTTTGAAGACGTTCTCGCGTTCGTTCGTGGCCGCGGGGTACTCGCCATCGACCTCAAGTCCCCCGAGCTCGACGAGGTCATCGATTTGCTGCGCAAGACCGATACCTTTGGCCATGCCTTTCTGATTCTGTACGACGCAACGGAGGCAGCGGGCCTATTCTCGCGCTACCCGGAGCTGTGCCTCTCTGTGCCTGCATTC
>JBMTAX010000819.1:0-1793 GCA_049429145.1 Myxococcota bacterium | reverse complement strand
GGTATCGATGACGTAGCCAAACACCCGCTCGTTCGGCAGGCCGCTGTGGGGGCCATAAGCGCCCCCTATGCACTCGCGGCCGTCAGCTTCGACGACGAATCGCTCTACGTGAGCTGGGTGAGCCTGAAGTTCGAGGCTGAGAACGTGCCGTTACATCTCTATGTCGAAGTCGACCCTGCGGGTCAGGCGACCCCGTCACTCGGGAAAGAATATTTTGGCCTCGTGCCTGAGCTTCCTTTCACCCCGACCCATCTCATCGCGGCGCGTCGCGGCTCTGTCATCGCGCAGTCTGTCCCTTATAACGGTGTTTATGCGGGCCCTGCGTCGAGCGGCACGCCCTATCAGACAGCGAGCGTCGACCTCACCGATGCCACGTACGTGGCAAGCGATAACCACACCCTCTCGCTGCAGGTGCCGTGGGCCGCATTGTCGTCGACTGGATGCCCACAGACGCTCCGGATTGTGGCCCACGTTGTGAAGGATGCCGTCGGCACCGAGTGGAGCGATGTGTTACCCCTATCCCATTCGCCTTGGCTGCCCGGGGGCGGCACCTATTATGAACTCGACCTGCGGGTACCGTTAGCGTCGTGGAGCGAGCAGTCGGTGATCGGCACACCCGGCATTGCGTGCACCACGGCTGGCGAAACTCGCGGCGGTACCACCCCCTGCGGCCGCAACCTGCGGGGCACCCGCACGCAGGTGTGTGAAGACGGAATTTGGCAGAACACCGACGCGTGCCTCGAGAGCGATATCTGCGTTGACGACGACACACGCATCGGCTCGTCGAGCTGCGGAGCAGGCGGCAGCTTTGTGCAGACGTGCACCCAAGGGGCGTGGGTCGACACGACGACCTGCGTCGACAGCACCCCTGCTGCGTGGACCTGCGGGGAGCGTTACGGCGACAGCGTCTGTGACTGCGGTTGCGGTGCAAAGGATTACGATTGTTCCAGCACGGACGACTACAACGAATGCGCGGTGAATGGCTGTGCTGCCGGGCAGTACCCCCTCGCGACAGATACGGTCGCGTGTGCCGTTGTAGACGATGTCTGTGATCTGCCCAGCGAGAACCTGCTGTTCTTCGACGGCATCGACGATGTCGCAAAGCACCCGCTGGCGCGTCAGGCCGCCGTGGGCGCTGCGAGCGCGCCCTACGCCCTCGGGGCCGTCAGCTTCGACGCCCAGTCGCTCTATGTGAGCTGGGTCAGCATGAAGTTCGAGGCCGAGAATGTCCCGCTGCACCTCTATGTCGAGGTAGACCCAGTAGGTGAGCCGACCCCTTCCCTCGGGAAAGAATATTTCGGCCTCGTGCCCGAGCTACCTTTCACGCCGACACATCTTCTCGCAGCGCGCCGCAGTTCGGTAATCGCGGGCTCCGACCCCTATAACGGCGTGTATGAAGGGCCTGGCCTGGTGGCCACGCCCTATCGGACAGCGACACTGAACCTCACCGACGAGACCTACATTTCTAGCGACAACCACACGGTGTCGCTCCAGGTGCCTTGGTCTGCGCTCTCGTCGGATGGTTGTCCGACGAGGCTCCGCCTTGTCGCCCACGTCGTCAAAGACGCTGCAGGCACCGAGTGGAGTGACGTCTTACCGCTGGCGCATTCTCCTTGGCTGCCCGGCGGCGGCACCTTCTACGAGCTCGATCTGCGGGCCCCCGACGCCTCGTGGGCCGAGCAAGCACTCCTGGGTACCCCCGGAGTCGCCTGCACCACCGCCGACGAGACGCGTACCGGTACAACGCCCTGCGGCCGCAACCTGCGAGGCAAGCGCACACAGGCGTGTGTCGA
>JBMTAX010000818.1:0-1794 GCA_049429145.1 Myxococcota bacterium | reverse complement strand
GTGGAAAAGCACCCCCAGCCCAGCATGGAAGGGGATGTGCAGCCATGATGACGGCACGAAGGCTGGCGACCGCCATCGTCCTCGGTCTGCAGCTCGCGGGTTGCTGCACCGTCCAGAGTTCGTTGCCTGGCACCTTGCGGACCGATGTGTCGTCCGAGGACATGACGCCGGTGGGTAGCTTTGACCATGAGGAGACGCACGCGTTCGTTCCCTGCGGTCTCGGCACGTCACCAGAGACCGAGATGCGAAAAGCGCTTCTCGCTGAAGCCCATCGTCAGCAGGCCGATGGGGTCGCTGAGCTGTCGTTCACGGTCGAGACGTCGCCACTGAGCTGTCTGGTGGGACGGATCTGTCCCGTTTTTCAGACCCGGACCTACCGGCTCCGCGGAAAGCTGGTGCGTTTGCAAGTCCCTGCCCTGCCGGGGACCGTCCCCCAGGAGGCGCCCCCGGCAGGCGCCATCACGGTCGAGCGCGCGGAGCGTGGGTCCACGACGACCGCGGTCGCGTACTGAGGCACCCGGCTCACCGCACAAAGCTGGACGGGATCAGCGAGCATTCCGGGGGGTATGTGCACGGCTTGGTGCGCCCAACTGCAGGATCGTGCATCAAACTGCACGGTTGTTCTTGCGCTCCCTCCCCGGTGCGCTATTGCTCGCCCCAGATTAACGACGAGGACACCGATGGAAGCCATCCAAATCCGCGGTGGGCATCGCTTCCGGATCAAGCACGCGCCATCCGCCGAGCGCCATGACCTCCCTTCGCCCAAGACTGTCGGCGTCTCACCTCGAGGCATCGCCGGGCTCAAGCCAAAAGTGGTCGTGAAGCAGGGCGAGAAGGTCAAGCGTGGTGACGTGGTCTTCCACGACAAGAAGCGGCCCGATCTAAAGTTCACGGCCCCTGCAGGTGGCCTCATTCAAGAAGTGCGTTACGGGCCGAAACGGGTCCTCGACGCCGTCATCATCGAACTCGACGGTCGTGACGAGGCCAAAAACTTCGGCGCCACCGAGCGAGGCAAACTGGCCGGACTAGGCGCTGACGCCGTGGTCGCTCGTCTTGTCGAGGCTGGGCTTTGGTCTCGCTTCCGAGCGTTTCCCGGTTGGGGCATCGCGCCCATTCCGAATGAGCACATCCCCGAGGTGCCCGGGGCCCATGAGCACGAAGAGCGTCCGAAGCCGA
This sequence comes from Myxococcota bacterium, assembly GCA_049429145.1. Lineage (GTDB taxonomy): Bacteria > Myxococcota > UBA727 > UBA727 > CAYLZW01 > JBMTAX01. Next base: position 618 of record JBMTAX010000818.1, on the reverse strand, counting down.
AGACGATCCGAGGCATCTACGTCTCGGCCGCGGCGACGGAACCTTTCACGCCCGACCCCGTCGTCTCCCTCGCCGGTGCGGAGGACGAGTTCGCCGCGGGCCTCGAGGTCATCAAGCAGGTCGCCAAGACTTGGTTGATCTCGAAAGCGGGCAAGAAGCTCCCCTCGAGTGCCACCAGCGTCAGCGGCATTCAGCACCGTTCCATCGAGGACAAGTTCCCCGCTGAGAACGTGGGCTTGCAAGCCTTCTACACCGACCGTCTCGGAAAGAACGACGTGGCGGTGGGGCTCGACGTCGAGGACGTGATCGACATCGGTCACCTGTTCCTCACCGGTGAGCTACGCGCCACCCGCACCTATGTCGTCGCGGGCAACGCCGCACGCGAACGGAGGCACCTCAACGGCCGGGTCGGCGCGCAGGTGTCAGACCTCATCGGTCCGCAAGACGGACCGGCCGAGCGTCGCCTCATCGCGGGCGGGCTCTTCACGGGCTCCCGCGTCGTCGCCACCGACTACCTCTCGAGCTTCGAACGCAGCGTGCAGGTGCTCGCCGAAGACCGTGTGCGACATCCCAACGCGCTGCTGCGACCCGGTCTCGACCACCTCACGATGTTTCGTA
>JBMTAX010000817.1:0-1796 GCA_049429145.1 Myxococcota bacterium | reverse complement strand
GTGTAGTGGCGGTGACTGTGCGGAAGTGTGCGGCGATGGACTAAAGCTCGGGCAGGAGGGCTGCGACGATGGCAACACTCGGGATGGAGATGGTTGTTCGGCATCGTGCAGTGTCGAGGCAGGGTTCACCTGCGAGACCATTGCAGAAGTCCCTGTGTTACCCGTGGTCTTGCGAGACTTCATCGGAACGGCGAGCACGGACAGCAATAACAACTATGGGGCAAACCTCGGCCCCATCCACAGAGATTTCGAAAAGTACCTCTGCGGCAGCGCGGCGAACCGGCCCCTGGTGAGTTCCGTGCTCGATGCGGCGGGGAAACCGACGTTGGCCACAGTGCAATGCGTGGAGAGTCTCAAGTCCTTTGCTCAATGGTACCGTAGTGATGACGCTATCAATCGCACAGTACTCAGTACGCTTCCTTTGACTGCGGTCGGGGCGAACACGTTCGAGTTCTTCGACAGCAGCTTCTTCCCGCTCGATGGTCTCGGGTTCAATAGCCCTACCTGCGCGAATGGCGCACTGTGCGAAGTAACCCGCACCAACGGGCATAATTTCCATTTCACCAGCGAGACCCGATACTGGTTCACCTTTCGGGGGGCAGAGAAGCTTACCTTCGATGGTGACGATGATGTGTGGGTCTTCATTGACGGCAAACTAGCCGTCGACATTGGCGGGGTTCACTCCAACATTCAACGATGGATACAGCTCCCTGACCCTGATAACATTGATGCGGACGCGCCCACCGATGGAGACCGCAGCCATTCCACCTATGTGACGGATCCATTGGCACTCCAGCTTATCACGGGACGCAATTACGAAGTGGCGGTATTCCAAGCGGAACGTCACACCACCGCCTCTCAATACCGTCTCACACTGCAGAATTTCCTGAGCGCTCGCTCTCAGTGTGAATGGACCTGTGGCGACGGTATCGCGACCCGATTCGAGGTGTGCGATGAGGGAACCGCAGCGAATACCGGCGCCTATGGTCATTGCAACGCGGACTGTCTCGGTGTGGGGCCGCGCTGTGGTGATGGCGTCGTGCAATCCGAGTTCGAGGAATGCGACGACGGAACGAACACAACCCTCTACAGCGACGCCTCGACCCCAAGCGGCGCCTGTGCACCCGGCTGCGCGTGGCCCACCCCCTTCGACGCGTGCATTCCAGAGACCTGCGCCAACGCGGAGGTCCAGTGCGGTTACGCGGCGGATGGTTGTGGAGACGTCCTCGATTGCGGGGCGTGTGCGGAGGGAAAAACCTGCATTCGAAATACATGCAAGTCCTGCGTGCCGCTCACCTGCGGTGAGCGCTCAGCAGAATGCGGGCAGATCGCCGATGGCTGCGGCGGGATTGTTGACTGCGGTGGCTGTGGCGACGGTGACAGCTGCGTCGCCAATCGCTGCGAGGCCACGGAGTGTGTGCCACGCAAATGTGCTGCTGCAGGAGCCAATTGCGGCGTCATTGCTGACGGCTGCGGCGGCACTCTTGCCTGCGGCACTTGTACGGCACCGCAGAGTTGTGGCGCGGTGAGCCCTAACGTCTGCGGCTCGCCGAGCTGCAACCCGCTGACATGCACCGCGCTCAACGCGGCCTGCGGCACCTGGAATGACGGTTGCGGAGGTGATCTCGAATGTGGCGACTGCCCCCGCGGGCAGGGCTGCGGCGCCGGTGGGGTCGCCGGGCAATGCTCTGCAGGCTCGTGTGCACCGCTGACATGCAATGACGTGGACGCCACCTGCGGACGCATTGGCGACGGGTGCGGCGGTAGCCTCGATTGTGGCACCTGTACCGCACCCA
>JBMTAX010000816.1:0-1806 GCA_049429145.1 Myxococcota bacterium | reverse complement strand
CAAACGACCGGCGATCGCAGCGGGTGGGGCGCTCTTCGTCGTTGACGCGGCCCGTGATGGCTACCGTCTTGCTCGCGGCGATATCGGCGTTCCGGAGTTCGCAGAGCGCCTCGGGGGCAACGCGGCCGGGCTCGTCGGAGCGGGTGCCGGGGCCCAGGTCGGGGCCTTCCTCGGTACCCTCGCCCTGCCTGTGATTGGGACCATCGCGGGCAGCGTCATCGGTGGCGTGGTGGGAGGGGTCGGTGGAGACACCTACGGGCGGCACAAGGTTCGCAATCTGCTCGGCTACGAGGTGGTGTACGAGGACGAGGACCAGGACGATGCGCCAGCACCCTAGTTGCGCGTTGGGGCTCCTGCTTTGCGGAACGCTCGGAGCAGGGGCCTGCATGGATAGCGACGGCGTCTCCCCTCGCATCGAGCAGTTGCGGTTCCAGGGCCAAGCCCCCGACTCAGATTTGGTCCTGCTCTTCGCGAGCCGCTTCACCGACCCCGATGGAGACCTGGGTCGAGGCTATCTGGAGACCTTCCTCAACGAGCGCCCCTCCGGTCTCGGGCAGCTTCCTTTGCAGAGCTTGTTCCTGCAGAAGGGGCTCCCGCTGGATGCCAACGAGGGCACCTTCTCCTTCGCGCTCGAACTTGCCGTGGCCGAGGCACCCGCAGGAACGACGCCCTTTCGGCTGGGCGTACGACTCGTGGATGCCGCCGGGAACAACAGCCAGACAGAAGAGGTCGCCCTCGAGCTTGGTCCACGGGAGACACCGTGAGCCGCCAAGAGTAGACCTGGACAGCAGGACGGCGAGACGCGAAACTACATTGCCTGACCCAGGTGCTCGGGAGACGTCGTGACAGACCGCAACCAAGACCGCATCGAAGACAGCGTCCCTGACGACGAACTCGGCGACGCGCGCAGCGCCGGAGAGCGTTTTGCCCAGCGCGTGATCCCCGACGTCGTGCGACGGGCAATCATGACCGGGGTCGGCGCGGTGCTTGTCGGCGAAGAGGGCATACGAAGCTCGCTTGGCGAGATGAAAATGCCTAAAGAAGCGATGAGCTACCTCGTCAGCCAGGCCGATAAGACGAAGCGCGAAGTCATTCACAGCCTCGCCCGTGAGCTCCGTGGCTTCCTCGATTCCCTCGACCTGCAGTCGCTCATCGAGAAAGCCGTCGCCGGCACCACCATCGAGATCCAGACCACCGTGCGGGTCATCCCCAAAGAAGAGGGAGGCGTGGGTCTCGAGGTGCTCAAGCGTGACACGGCCATCGCCCACGATGACGAAGTGCGAGCGAAGCCGCGCCGACGTCGCCGGGCGAGCAAGCCTGTCGAACAGGAATCAGACACCTGACCGTGCGCCCTTGCGCCCGCCGCCTCAGGGGCCCGGGAGCGGCGTCGCCTCGTTGCGCAGGTGTTTGACCCGTCGCTCCACGCGCGCGTCAGGGATCAGGTTCACCCGCACCCCTTCCACCTGCAGGAACTCGCGAATACTCCGCTCGTTGACGTCCTCGATGCGCGAGAGGTTGCGGTCCACCTTGACGAGGATGCCCTCGATGTGGGTCGAGGCCCGCTTGATGTCGGCCATGGCGAGGCGCATGTCGCGCATCGCTCCGTCGACGTTGTCGAGCGTTGGTCCGATGAGACCTGCACCGTGGGTCACGCTCTCTTGATCGAGGGCGGCCAACACCCGATCGAGCCTGCCGGACGCGCTCTCCAGCTGCTCGAAGATGCCGGGGCCGCGCTCTCGCATCAAGCCGAGCAGCACCCTCACATCATCTGACGAGCTCGTCACGAGGCCGCTCAGCTCACGCACC
>JBMTAX010000815.1:0-1807 GCA_049429145.1 Myxococcota bacterium | reverse complement strand
AGACGCCGCACCGCCGCCTGCATCATGGGCAAGACCAGCAGACCCTCTTCGAGCCTCTTCTGCTTGTCGACAAGCACATCCACGAGGGCGACCCAGAGCGCCGCCTCCACACGGGGGGAACGGGCCGCGAGGGCAGCTGCGACTCCCTCCCTCAGCGTCGCCGCTGCGTCGTCGAGCTGCCCGAGACCGGTTTCGGCGCGTCCCAGCACCCACGCGACCTCCGCGAAGAGAGCCTCGGCCCCCGTCGCCTTCGCCTCCTCCCGCACCGCTAGTGCCCTCTCCCGAGCCCCCTGTAGGTCGCCCGCGAAAAGCGCCACACGAGCTCGGGCAAGGCCCTCACGCTGCTGCGTCGTCGCACGCACATAACCTAGACCATCGAGACACACCTCGGGGCGCAAGAGCGAGTGAGTCGCCTGCTGCGCCACTTCGGGTTCCATGGACTCTGCCTCGAGCAGCGAGAGTAACACCTTCAGGTCGTCGAGCTGCGCCTCCAGGCAGTCGAGCGTTCGGCTGCGCTGTACGCCGTCGACGGAGGTGGCTCGACACGTCCCGTGGGCGACGCTGGACCACCGCCCGAGCCACGCGTCCACGTCGCCCTCGAGGAACGCCGGCAGCGTCGTGGCCCCCTTCAGCCTGCGGACCTGTTGTTCCTGGGCCGCGAGACCACAAGGGTCATGGTCTTGGGTACGCCCTATTCCAATCGCAGCCACAGTGACGAGGCATACGCATAGCGCGGCGACGACGCGCTGCTGTCTCCGTGCACGCTCTCGGAGCGTCGCGTCGAGCGCTGTGAGCAGCTCCTCCATAGAGGGGAATCGCTCCGCAGGAGCGAAGCGAAGGCCTCGAACGAGGACACGCTCGAGCGAAGGCCACCGTCGTTCGGGCACCGCTGGCGGGGCCTTCATGCGCTCATAACGGGCCAACAAGGTGTCCTTCGCGGGGAAAGGGTCCTCGCCAAAGACCGCCGTGTGTAGGGCAATGCAGAAAGAGTACTGATCGCTCCTCCCGTCGACGAGCTCGCCACGTAGCTGCTCCGGAGCCATGCACGCCGGCGTCCCGAGGAGAGCCCCCTCCTCGGTCACCCTCGGCCCCGAGGCATTCGACCACGAGTGGGGAAGTGGGGTGTCATCCGTCTTATGCTCGTCGGCAACCGGCTGCCCTTGGTAGGCCGCGATGCCGAAGTCACCCACCCGCGGCCGCCCATCGGCACCGAGTAAAATGTTCGCGGACTTCACGTCGCGATGCACAATGCCGAGACGGTGCGCCGCGGCGAGACCACGGCCTGCGGCTAGGAAAAGGGAAACGATGTCCTCGCGGCTCCGCCGACGAAGGCGCAGCTCAGCCTCGAGAGATTGTCCCTCGATGAGCTCCATGGCGAGAAAAGGCCCATCGCTCGCGGTCCCCACATCGAACACGCGCACCACGTTGTCGTGGTTCAAGCGGGCGAGTGCGCGTGCCTCGCGCTCGAGACGCAACGCACCCACCGAGCCCGCGGCGGCATTCGTGCGGAGCATCTTGATCGCGACCTTCCGCTCCAGGCGTTCATCCCATGCGGCGTAGACAGCCCCCATGCCCCCCGCACCGACGACGTCGAGGATCGCATAGCGTCCTGCGATCAATCGATCGCGAACGGCAACGCCCTCGATGGGCATGATCACGTCGCTGCGGGTCTCGGCCGTATCCCCGGAACTCGCGAGGGGTGGCGGAGGGCGTACGTCCCCCCAACCGTCGTCGATGGGCTCCGTGCCATCGTCGTTGGGAAGCCCCAACTCGCCTTGCCCATTCTTTGGGGGCCTAGCGGCAGGCT
>JBMTAX010000814.1:0-1809 GCA_049429145.1 Myxococcota bacterium | reverse complement strand
CCTGCTCGCAGGTTCTTGTGCCACAGGCATCCCGCGCCGCGTAGACTTGGCAGATTTCCTTACAGCTCTGCTCGTAGTCCGCACCACACATGCCATCGACGACATTGCACTCGAACGCCACGCTGCATTGGGTGGCGCGCTGCGTGTCCTCATTGAAGCACTCGCATTCCCGCCGACAATCCTCAGCGTTCGCGCACAACTTCGCCGTGCAGCTTGCCCCGAGCAGACCGGCGCAGAAGAACAACAACATTCCGATCTGGATGCCTTCACGCCCTGCCATCGTCGTCTCCTCCCCGCTCGGATCGCACACACCCAGCACCTGAACAAGGGCGCGCAAACTTCGTCTCGGTGTGACGGATGGTGTCTGCATCGTACCCTGCACTATCGACCCCGAGGCTTCTGATGTCCGCTTCGCCCCAAACCGCCTCTGTCCTACCGCTGATCGTGCTGTTGTTTTTCGTGAGCTGCGCGGCGTTGGGGCGCTTCGCCCTAGGGTCAAAAGTGGGCTCCGCCCCAACGCAGTGCGGCAGCCCGCTGCAGAGCACCACGGGAGCGGGGTGCCAGCGCGAAGGGGCGCCATTGCATGACGGGCGCCGCTGGCTTTTCGGTGCGAAAGTGTCTCTCGTGTCAGCCACCGAAAGAGAGCTGGTGGCGATACCCGGTGTCGGCCCGTCTCTCGCCCGTCGCATCCTCGACGAGCGCCGTCGCAGCGGCGGTTTTCAGCAGCTCGGGGAGCTACGCCGCGTGCGTGGCATCGGTCCTGTGTTGCAGGCGCGGCTCGAGGCTGCCCTCGAGATAAGGCACGGGCCGCACGACGTTCGGGTCACCGAAGCACCAATCGCTCCTCACGTTCTTCGCGCCCGGTGAGCAGCGTGCCGTAGGCGACGAAGAGCTCGGCACTGGTCTTCGCACTCTCCCCGCCTTCGGCACGACGAAGAAAATGATTCGCCGTCTCACCGCTTCTCGGGTGTTCTCGAGAGAGGGGGTGTTCGAGGTTCATGCGGTAGCGCAGAACACCTCCGGAGGCATGGTGAATGAACACCACGGTCCCGTCCGGCCGTACCTCTTCGACAACCCCCACGTGGCTTAAGGGGTCATTCCGTTTGCCGTCCCCATCCCGATCATAGGTGTTGTCGAAGAATACGAGATCTCCGACGAGTGGCTCTGACGCGCGGAGAGATCCGTGGGCCTTGGCCAGACGATATAGCACGGCGACGTCGTTCTCGCCGCGGAATGACGGGCTTCCCCCGAGTCGATGCCCGGCTTGAGCGTAAATGCCGCGAGCGACTCCAGAGCAGTCGAAGCGGAAGGCGTGTCCGTCGACATCGATCCCGCGCTTGCCCACAAAGGACCTTGCCGCCGCCGCTACGCGATCGCGAGCACGTTGCGCAGCGGGGGTTTCGAGCGGCGCGGGGCCCTCGCTGAGGAGAACGCCCGCTCCCGATGGCACCAACGCGGATTCGCCATCGATGGTCGCGAGCAGCGGGTGCTGCGCACGAAGCCGTCCTGCGCGGGGAGCGCAGGCCGCGGCCGTGAGGGCGACGAACAGGAGCAGCAGGGCACGATGGGCGGCTACCACGACCCTCAGGGTACGGGGCTGTCCTTCGTGGCGCCAAGAAACCGTTCCGCGAGGGGCCAAGCGGACAGGAGGGCCGCGCGGACGGCGCTCGAAATCCCCACCTCATGCAGGCTGGTGCCATGCCGGAACCCTTCCACTGGGCTCTGCAGCTCCCGGCGGGAGACGGCCAACGGATAGGCCTCGATCACGAGGTTACGGTGCGTGAGTGCGCGCGCGACCAGGAAGGGGGC
>JBMTAX010000813.1:0-1811 GCA_049429145.1 Myxococcota bacterium | reverse complement strand
CACGGTCGACGCGCCCCTCACCATGAGCTTTGAATCACGATTCGGCGGGGGTTGGATTTATCAGTTCACCTTCCCCGGCAGGATCCAGCGCAGCGGCGTCGAGAACCTGCGTGGTGAGAGCGCCTTTTCGGGCCCCGAGGACGAAGATCACTCGTGGAACTTCATCGAAATGTCTCGCATCGAAGACGCCTGGGTCGACCGCATCGTCGCACGCTACTTCGCCTATGCGGCGGTCATGGTGGGGCGATGGTCGCGGCGTGTCACCGTCGAAGACAGTCGTTGCTTAGACCCCATCTCCCAAATTACGGGAGCGCGGCGGTATAGCTTCAAGGTCGAACGCGCGACCCAAGTGCTGGTGCAGCGTTGCGATACCCGCGAAGGCCGACACGATTTTGTGTTGGGCCAACTGACCGTGGGACCCAACGTGTTCCTGCAAGGCACCAGCGTCGACACCCATGACGATATCGGCCCCCATGCAGGCTGGTCACCGGGCGCCCTCTTCGACGGCATCGTGACAGATCACGATCTGAACATTCGTCATCGGGGCAACATGGGCACGAACCATGGCTGGGTGAGCGCCAACAGCGTCGTGTGGAACTCCGATGCTGTCGATATGAAGATCGAGAGCCCGCCCGGCGCACAGAATTGGTGCATCGGCTGTGTCGCGTCGACCCGCACCGGGAATGGCGTGTGGGAATCACCGCAGAATCATGTGTGGCCAGAGAGTCTCTATCTCGCACAGCTGCGGCGCAGGCTCGGGGATGACGCTGTCGCTGCCATTGGTGGGGCTAACTAACGGAGTCGGGTTGTGCCTGCCGAAGCGCATCACGCCAGCGTGCCTCACAGCAGCTGGCGTAATGCGATTCGGTACGGGTGACCGGCGCTCCACCTGAGAAAAGGTTCAAGCGGCCGCCTGCGTCCGCTCTTGCAGGAGCTGCCGCACCAGGGCGATGTACTCGGCACTAACGGCCTCAATGGCGGTGTGGTCGGGCATCTGCAGCTTCCCGTTCTCGTCGTAAACGGGAGTTTTCGCCGCCATCGGGCAGCCGCGCTTCGTCTCCGTGGAGTGTGAGGCACCGACCTGCATGTGGGTCTTCGCGTACTCGGACGACGCATCTGCGCTGAAATCCTCGCGGGAGTTACGCACCTCGCGCAGGTATTCGAGGACCCCACGTGGGAGTTTCGCTTTACCATTGTCGTCGATGTGTAGCGGGTCCTTGCTGACGTACCCAGAGGTCACCAGTGGTTCGAGGGTAGAGAAGGTACCGCGCGCGGCCTGCTGCATGAGCACAGCGCCATCTGACAGACTGGCAAGCACTTCATCGGCTGACTTGTCGCCGACGTGCTTGCTGGTGAGCATCGCTACCGCACCACACATCCCCTAAATCGCTTGCTCCGAGGTGCCGGCGAGGTCGTCAGCAATGGCGCGTTTCGGAGTAAGCTCGCGGTACGCTGCACTCTCGGAAGTCGTGCCAATCACGCCCTTCGCCCCCCGCATCATGACTCGTGCAGCATCGCCCCCCTAGCCAACCGTGCCCCATTGCACCGACCTGGCAGCAGCGCCCAACGCCTGACGCGCACCCTGCTGTGGCATGGTTGCACAGCGGCACCTGCACAGCAGATACTGAGCAGCCGTAGGGTTTCAGATCGCAGTCCAGAAAGTCCCACCGCGCGCGGCAGGTCGTGGCCCCCGAGGGGAGATTGAGGCAGTGAACGCGAACTCGCCTACGCACGAGGGGACGACGTCACATGACCTACCGCTGGAATGACCTCGCGTTCGCCCCCCCCACCGCCATGACCGACGTCTCGGC
>JBMTAX010000812.1:0-1820 GCA_049429145.1 Myxococcota bacterium | reverse complement strand
CGCTCAAGGACGTGAGCGCGTCGGTGGGCGAGATCCGCAACGGCGACGAGACGTACGGCCACCCTGCGGTGGGCCGCTTGGAGATGCGTATCAGCTGATTCAATTTCCTTTGCAGTGGGTCACTGATCGCGCCCGACACTGTGCTGACGGCAGCGCATTGCGTAGACGGCGCGATCGCGGCGGACACCTTCTTCATTGTGGCCGCGGAGTCAGTCGATGATTCAGGCCCCACCTACAGCGTCGCCTCCATCGCGATGACGCCTGGCTACATAGACTTCGATGTGAACGCACCCGACCTCGCCGTGCTGCGCCTGGAAGGTGCGGTGCCGGGAATCTCCCCCCTATCCCTCTCCGCCTCGTCTCTGACGGAGGGAACGACGCTCCTCGGCGTGGGCTTCGGGCAGGATGAGACGAACGGGGCGACCGGCGTCAAGCGCAGCGGCGTCATGGAGTTCTTTGCGAAGGACGTGGGCGCCGGCGCGCTGCCTTCGGGCGGGGACTATGAGCCGGCGCTGCTCTGGGTCAAACCGGAGACGAGCGACCAGCTCACGTGCCCGGGAGACAGCGGGGACCCCTTACTCGATGCATCAGGTGTCATCGTGGGGGTCGCGTCGTTCATCACTCTCCCGAAGGGCACTCCGGCCTCGCAATCTTGCACCTCGGCGATGGAAGCGGCGAATGTCTCTGTGCCCGACAGCGCCGCGCTCATCGTAGCGCTCGGGGGAGTCGCCCCACCACTACCCGCCCCCCCGGGGGCCACCACGCCGCCCCCTGCTCCCGCGGTACCGGGGGCGTGCCGAACCGAAAACACCGCCTTCACCACGACTGGCGGTGGTTGCCGCGACAACCGCAGCGGGCTCGTCTACAGCAGGCGACTGCCCACCCTGGGTCAAGAGCGCGCCCAGGACCGCTGCAAGGACCTCGTGACGGGGGGCTATGACGACTGGCGTCTGCCGACGGCCAACGAGCTGCGCGGCATGGCGAAGCGGGGCGGCCAGAGCCACCTCGCCGGCGGCTCCGCGTCGCGGCTGTGGTCCAGGACCCGCGAGGGAGACAATGGCGTCACGGTGAAGATGGACACCGGGGAGAAGAACGCGGCGGCGCGCAACCAAAAGCGTCCGTTCTACTGCGTGCGCGGCTAAGGTCCCACGAACCGGGGGTGCCACCTCCGCGAGATGACCGAGGCGGAAGCATCATCGATCAGACAGGGTCACGTTCACATGGGGCATCGCTGTCCCCGCGGAGGACCCGACATGCAACGCTGGCCACTTCTTCTCGCTCTTGGTGCCGCAGCCTCCGCCTGCGGGGGCCCGGTGGAGGACGAGTTCGTCGTTCAGGGGCTCGGGTCCTCGCAGGGGGAGATTCGCTTTGGGGAAGAGACCGCATCGCACCCAGCGGTGGGCCTGCTCGAAATGCAGATCGGGGGTCGAATCTACCTCTGCAGTGGCACCCTGATCGCGGCTGACGCGGTGCTGACCGCGGCCCACTGCGTGGACGGTGCCAGTGCCGCCGAGACCTTTTTCCGCGTGGGCGCAGGAGACACCTTTGGGTCTGGACCGACCTACGGGGTGGCGGCCATCGCCATGATCCCAGGATACGGCGCCATCGGCGACGTAAATGTGCCCGATGTCGCGGTGCTCCGCCTGCAGGGGGTGGTGCCGGATATCGCTCCCCTGCCTCTCGCGCAGGGGACCCCGACGGTGGGCGCTAAGCTCGTGGGCGTCGGCTTTGGGCAAGACGAGACCAATGGCGCGAGCGGCATCAAGCGCAGTGGCCTCATGGTGCTCGAAGCGAGGCTCACGGGGAGCGCAGCTTTGCCG
>JBMTAX010000811.1:0-1820 GCA_049429145.1 Myxococcota bacterium | reverse complement strand
AAAAGAGTTGCAGCGTCGACACGGCTCAACGCGGGTCACGTCGCTCGGTAGGTCTGCCCGGGGAAGGAGAACGGAGCACTGGGCGGTGTGGCTTGGTGTCGACGAGCCCACACAAGGGAGCTACGGTCCGCGTCGTCTCATTGGCCCTCTGGCCCTCCTGGGAGCCCCATGACCGCATCCCTCGTTCTCCCCGCAGCCCTTGCCCTCCTCGTCGCCCAAGCCGCTCCCGCCGCGGCTGAGCTAAATCCTGCGGCGCTACAACTGCCCGATGCTGCCCCGGCGCAAGTGTTCCGCTCTCCCTTCTGGCGTGCCTTCGACCCCAGCCTCGACCTCGCCTCCGCAGTCGAGACCCGTCGGTTTCGGTTTGGGAAAGCGCAGATGCTGCGTGGTACTCCCGCGTGGGACGGTGTCCCCGTCGAAGGTGCAGACCGCTGGGTGGTGTTTCAGGATGGAAAGGCGTCGCGCTGGCACCGCGGAGGCCCCCTTGTTCCCCGCAACCAGTTCCGCCTCGACGAAGCGGAAGCCATGCTGGCGGCCACCCAATCTGTTCCCACAAGCCTCATCCGTGATGCCACCGTCGAGCGCATCAACGGCCTGGCGCGACGCGTATGGGTAAGCCGCACCGACGGGCTGTATGCAGCGTATCGCGTACGTGTGCCGACGCTCTCCTTGCGAGAGCTGAGCGACGTGTACGTCGACGGTGAGAACGGCAGGATACTGCAGCGGGTGCCCGTAGCCCGCTTCGCCGATGCGCCAAAGGCAGCCAAGGTGTTCCGCTACGCGCCTGCGCCCACGGGAGTCGACGCTGCTGCGCTGGTCGACGTAGAACTGCCGAACTTGCGCCCCGCCGAGCCCGGCGACTACCTGCGAGGGGACTTCGTCGAGACCTTCAACTGCTGCAAAGAGTACGTCTGTGAAGATGGCAGCGGTAACTGTGAACTCTCGGCGCAGCGCTGCGCGCGTGACGACGACACTGACCCGGTGGTGAGCGAGCTCGCACTGCCAATCCCCACGGAGAACCTCCCCCTGCCGGACAACCTGAACCTTGGCGACGTGCTCTATGCGCGCACGGTGTTCTGTGCGGAGCTTCCGCGGGCGCGCAGCACGGAAGCGGGCTGGGTCGAGACCCCCGTCGATGCGACCCGCACGAGCAACGCGCTGGCAGGACTCGCGTCCGAAGAAGACGCGTTCGCGGAAGTGCAGGCCTACTTCTCGACGATGACTTTCTTCCTGCACATGCGCGACGTGCTCGAGGATGCGACATGGTGTCTCGGTGGAACGTCGATGCAGTGTGACGAAGCGGGGCTTCCCCTGCTGGGTGACGACGGTGAGCCGGTTCGGCCTTTCCACGTCTCGACGAATTTGCTCATCCCCCAGCTCGACGTGGCGGGTCTCGCGCAGCAGCTTTTTGCGGGCCGCGGCAGGAGTGAGGCCGACCCCATCTTGGTCGAGGACTTTCAGCGTATTGACAATGCAGCCTTCGTCCCTGCCCTGTCAGGCTCCCCCGTTGAAGTGCCGGAGGAGTTCGCTGCGCTCGTGGAAATCTTCAATCGGGACTTCGACTCGAACCTCTATTTCCAGGGAGCGCGTGACTTTGCATACGACGGGGACATCGTGTTCCACGAGTTTACCCACGCAGTCGTACACAGCTACCTCCCCGAGTTCGGCTCACTTTGGCACGATGAGCAGGGGGCAAACGCGGAGTCGGGAGCGCTCAACGAAGGGTGGTCTGATTATTTCGCGGCCTCCTTCACTGGAGACTCGGCGACGGGCGAATATGGAGGTGCAGCCGTCACGGGCGGCGAGCTCGGACTCCGAGA
>JBMTAX010000810.1:0-1826 GCA_049429145.1 Myxococcota bacterium | reverse complement strand
CACGGTCACGACGGGCCCTCGTCAGGGCGCGCTCTCTCTCGACCCGGAGACCGGGGCATTCGAGTTCAATCCCGCTGCGGACTTCTTCGGCACCGATGGGTTCACCGTGCGCGTAACCGACGGCACCGATTCAGTCGATGCGTCTTTCGGGCTCCGCATCGAGCCGGTGAATGACGCGCCCCGTGCATCGCCGGTTGCACTCCGGGGAGTCGAAGACCAAAAGATACGGGGGAGCATCGTCGCGACTGACGTCGACGGCGATAAAGTGACCTACGTCCTAGGGCGACCGCCGCAGCACGGTTCTGTAGCCGTGGACCCTGAGAGCGGTGCGTTAGAGTACACGCCCAAGACGGACTTCTTCGGGGATGACCAACTGTCTGTTGCCTTGCGCGATGGGAAGACGAAGTCCGAGGTGCAAGTCTCGATAGTCGTCGATTCCGTGAACGATGCCCCAGTCGTGACAATCTCGTCGATCAAGACAAAGGAAGATGTGCCCTTGAAGGGCAAGGTCACGGCGCTCGATGTGGACAGTGATGCACTCACCTATCGGGTGGAACGTCCCGCCACCCACGGAGAGGTAGCTCTAGACCGCGAAAGCGGAAATTATGAGTATTCACCCCAACCCGACTTCTACGGTGAAGACCGTTTCACTGTGGCGGTTGACGACGGTACTGGCGTCGGTGCTGGCGATGTCATCGTATCCATTGAGCCGGTCAACGACCCGCCACGGCTCTCTGACTTCGCGGCTGAGGGGTGGGAAGATGCTGCTCTGCGGGTGACGCTGCAGGGGAGCGACGTGGACGGTGACGCACTCACCTATCGGGTAATGGCACCACCCCGGAACGGGAGCGCCACCATTGAGCAGCAGACGCTGCGCTACTCACCCCTGCGCGATTTTCACGGTGAAGATCAACTGAGCATCGAAGTAGGGGATGGCCGTGCGAGCGCAGTAGCGCAGCTCCGAATACGGATTCTTCCCGTCAATGATCCGCCGGTCCCCGTGGCGACTTCCCTGTCTCTTGACGAAGACGTGCCTATCGAATGGCAACTTAGGGCGAATGATACTGAGGGCGACCCTCTGATCTGGGCCGTGACCCAGCCTCCGGCGCATGCAACGGTGACGATCACCAACGCGGCGCAGGGAAGCATTCGGGTCGTTCCTCATGCCAATTTTAGCGGGGCGGATTCCTTTGTGGTCACGGTGAGCGACCCTGAGGCGTCGGCCTCCCTTTCGGTGTCGCTCGACGTAAAACAGGTAAACGATCCGCCCACGTTGGGCGTACCCAAGGTAAGCACCCAGGAGGATGTGGCTGCGATTTTCACGGTGAGTGCCGAAGACGTCGAAAACGATACCCTTCGCTATCGCGTATTGCAGCCACCTCGTCACGGCCGCGTCGAGTCGGCAGATGCTCCCCGGTTCCAATATAACCCGAATCCTGATTTCCACGGCTCCGATACCTTTGTTCTGGAGGTTTCGGATGGCCGATTGTCAGCGAGGGCAGCAGTTGAGGTAGAGGTCATCCCGGTGAATGACCCACCGAGTACAGCGCCCATTGTGGCTCGCACTGACGAGGATACCGCTACGGAGCTCGTGGTGCGCACTAACGACAAAGATGGCGACGTCGTGAGTGTCTCAGTGCAAACCCCACCCAGCCATGGACAGGTTACCCTCGACGAGCGGTCTCTTACCCTACGATACGTTCCAAACGCAGATTTCGCAGGCCCCGACGAGCTCACCCTAGCCATCACTGATGGCACGGCAGTGGTCACGGTGCCGGTATCGCTGGAGGTCCGACCGGTAAATGACCCGCCCACTGCCACCGCGC
>JBMTAX010000809.1:0-1829 GCA_049429145.1 Myxococcota bacterium | reverse complement strand
GACTCGACGACGCTGTCAGAGCAGGCGTTGACCGCGGCGCGCAACCAGGTGCGAGAGCTGTATGGTCCGGCGTTTCTGCCCGACGCGCCGCGCGTTTACACCAAGAAGGCGAAGGGCGCACAAGAGGCCCACGAGGCCATTCGCCCTGCGGGGGAAAGCTTCCGCACGCCCGAGGAAATCCGCGCCGAGCTCGACGAGGATGCCTTCAAGCTCTACGACCTCATCTGGAAGCGCACCGTCGCGTCGCAGATGAAAGACGCCCAGGGCCAGCGCACCCAGATGCGCTTCTCGGTCGCGCTCGAAGCCCCGGGCAACTCCGACGGCAGCACGCTCGCCTCGACGGCGGTGCTCAGCGCCAGCGGGAAGGTCATCACCTTCCCGGGGTTCCTCCGCGCCTATGTGGAGGGCTCCGATGACCCCGAAGCAGAACTCGAGGAGCAAGAGCGCATCCTCCCCGACCTGCAGGTGGGCGACCGGGTGTCGGCGACGGAGACGTGGGCGAAAGAGCACACCACCCAGCCGCCCGCCCGCTACACGGAAGCGAGTCTCGTCAAGGAGCTCGAAGACCGCGGTATCGGCCGCCCGTCGACTTACGCCAGCATCATTCAGACTATCCAGGATCGTGGCTACGTGTGGAAGAAAGGCGGAGCCCTCGTCCCCACCTTCACCGCGTTCGCCGTGACAAATCTCCTGGAGCAGCACTTTGGAGAGCTCGTCGACTACGAGTTCACCGCACGCATGGAGGGCGACCTCGACGAGATCTCCCACGGCGAGAAGAACGCAGAGCCCTGGCTCGAGCACTTCTTCTTCGGGGTGAACGGCCGGCCCCAGGGCGCGACCGGCGCACGGCGCGGCACTCTCAGCGAGGTTGGGCTCAAAGACCGCATCGAGGGCAGCGTCGAAGAGATCGACGCGCGGCGCATCTGCTCCATGCCCATTGGCAAAACCGCAGACGGACAAGAGCTCGTCGCGCGGGTCGGGCGCTACGGCCCCTACCTGCAAGTAGGAGATGGCGACCAGCGGGCAAACCTCCCCGATGAGCTCGAGCCCGACGAACTCAACCTCGAGAGTGCGCTGCGCCTCATCGCGCAGGCAGGGCTCGCGAATCGCTCCCTCGGGCAGCACCCCGAGACGGGCCAGCCCGTGTATCTGAAGACCGGGCGCTACGGCCCCTACGTGCAGCTCGGGGACCCCGAGCTCACCCCGAAGGGCAACATCAAGAAAGGCGTGAAGCCGAAGATGTCGTCGTTGTTTCCGGGCATGAGCCTCGAAAGCCTCACGCTCGACGACGCGGTGTATTTGTTGTCGTTCCCGCGCACTGTGGGAGTGAACCCCGACACTGGGGGCACCATCACGGCACAAGACGGGCAGTACGGTCCATACCTGACCATGGAGACCGACGACGGAAAACGTGATTCTCGCTCGCTCGAGAACCACGATCAGCTCCGTAACATCACCCTCGACGAGGCTGTGGCCATTTTCCGGCAACCGAAGCAGCGGGGCCGGAACCGCGTGCAACGCAGCGACCTCGCCGAACTCGGGACGAGCCCGGTCACCGGCAAGCCTATTCAGGTGAAGACGGGTCGATTCGGCCCGTATGTCACCGACGGGCAGGTCAACGCGACCATTCCGAGCAATCGCGACCCGGCGAAGCTCACCCACGATGACGCCCTCGAGCTCATCGCCCAGCGCGAGGAGCGGATGCGCGAACAAGGGAAAGATCCGCGGCCTGGCGCGAAGAAAACGCTGCCGGTGAAGAAGGCTGCCTCGAAGCTGAGCACCCGTGACGACGACGATGGTGAGTCCTCATCGGGTAAAGCCGGGCGCGG
>JBMTAX010000808.1:0-1830 GCA_049429145.1 Myxococcota bacterium | reverse complement strand
ATCGCGTGCATGCTGCGTTCGAGCGACTCGGATGCCGCGCCGTTTTTCTGAAAGGCGTCGTCACTGAAGCCCTTTATTTCGGCGGGAGCGGGCTACGAGGAGCTCGCGATCTCGACGTTATAATCGCAAAATCGCAGGTTTCAGTCGCTGACGCTGCGTTGCGCACGCTGGGCTACTGGCGGCACATCGAGAGACGACGACGCATCAGCGAGAGCGCAAAGCCCGCGCGCCTCTATATTCATCGCGACAGAGTGGGGTACCCCGACGTCGACCTCCACGTTGGCTTGCTCAAGACCCCTCCTTATCCCGACTGTGGTGTCGAGGCTCTGGCGCGTGCGCAGTGGTACGAAACGTCTTACGGGAGTTTCTACGGTTTCACGCGAGAAGACATGCTCGCCTATGCCGCGGGCAACCTCGCTGGGAGCAAGTTCTTCTCTGGGCGCTGGAAGCTCGCCCTTGATGCGACGGCAATCCTCGTCGAGGACCGGGTGGATCTCCAGCAGGTAGTCGAGCGCACGAGGAGATGGGGCGTCGCCTGGGCTCTATGGGGGCTGTTGCGCCTCGTGGAAGAACGCCTGGATGTTTTTGTGCCTGCCACCATCCTCAAGGCGATTGAGCCATCACGGCGTGCTCGTGTCGTGATTGAACGCATCGCAGGGGTGAGTGCTGCCCCCCATGTATTGCATACCGGCCGTGCTCGATTGTGGCAGGTGGATCGGCTCGTCGTGCAGCGGCCGCTGTGGCTGGTGGAAGCGCCACTGCGAGAGCTGGGGCTGCGTACCTGTGACCGCTTATGTCGACCCGGGTTGAACGATTTTGCCAGGTGAGGATACTCATCGCCTCTGAGGGGGAGGAGGCACGCCATGCGCACCGTCGGCGACCCAGCCAGCCGGGAACCGGCCCGCACGGTATGGTGGGCGAGGTTTCTGACCCGTCCGTACCAGTTCCTGCTCGACATCGGCGTGCTCGGGGCGGCTTTCTTCACGAGTTACCTGCTGCGCTTTGAGCTCGACGTGCCGGTAAATTTCCAGCGCAATGCCCTCGTGCAGCTGCCTTTCGTCTTGCTCGTCCAATTCGGAGCGCTCTTCGCGGCCGGCGTGTATGCCTTTGTGTGGCGTTACGTCGGGCTGCGCGAGCTCCGCGCCTTTCTGAGAGCAGCCGCCTGGTCGTTGGCGCCACTCCTGCTGGTTCGGTTGCTCGGCCAGGATTCGCATCTGGCGTGGCGCATCCCCCTCTCCATCATCGTGCTCGACACTGTGCTGGGCATGGGCTCTGTATTGGGGCTGCGGGTGCTCAGGCGTGCCCTCTACGAACGCTACGAGCGCCATCGGGGGCTGCACGGAAACGTCGACGGGGGGGCGCGCAAGCTCGTGCTCCTCGTCGGTGCGGGCCGGGCAGGAGTGATGGCGGCACGCGAGCTGCTCGGACGGGGTGACGCCGGCGTGGAACTCTGCGGCTTCATCGATGATGACATCAACAAGCAGGGCCTGATCATTCACGGCCTCAAGGTGCTCGGAACCACGAAGGATCTGCCTCGCTTGGTGAGGTCGCTCGATGTCGACCACGTCATCATCACCATCGCCAGTGCGGCGCGCGAGGACATTCGGCGCATCGCTCGGGTCTGCGAGGAGATCCCGGTGCGGATGCGCATCATCCCAGGCCTCTTCGAGCTGCTGCAGGGCAAGGTCGCGGTCTCGCGCCTTCGCGATGTGCAAATCGAGGACCTGCTAGGCCGATCGCCCGTGCAACTCGATACCAGCGTCGTAGGCCCCTTCTTGGAGGGCAGGTTGGTGATGGTGACGGGGGCGGGCGGTTCCATCGGCGCTGAGC
>JBMTAX010000807.1:0-1830 GCA_049429145.1 Myxococcota bacterium | reverse complement strand
CCGTCGGTGGCGGCGAGACCAGCGCTGGTCTCGGTGGGGTCCCTTTGCCCATCGCAGTCGGCGTCCTCCACCCCATCGAGAATGCCATCGCCGTCGCTGTCGACGCTGCTTGGGTCGCTCTCCCCGGGGTCGCGCCGACCGTTTTTGTTGCGGTCTTCGAGCCCGTCAGGGATGCAGTCTCCATCACTGTCGTCGAGGGTGGGGGTCGTGGTGGTGGAAGGATCAGCGTCGCGCCAATATGTCGAGCACTCAGGGTCAATCTGCTCCGTACGAGCCGCTTCGACGCCATCGGCGATGCCATCACCGTCGCTGTCGTACGCTGCCGGGTCGGTCTTCTCGCCGTTGGCCCAAGTCTGCTCAAACTCCTCGAGGTCGCTCAATCCGTCGCAATCGCTGTCGCGCGATGCGTTATCGCCATTCCCACGCTCAGGCTCGCGGATGGGCTCGGTGGGGCCCTGCGGAACCACCGGCTCGCCGGCGTCATCAGGATTTACACCCCCGTCATCACTGGCTCCACCGTCGGTTGCGGCGCCCCCGTCGCTACTATTGGAGCCGCCGTCGTTCCCGGGACCCGCATCGCCCACCGTACGGCCGGGACCCGTCTGGGAACCTGCGGCCGCGGCGGGGTCTTCGGCGTCACAGCCAACCGCGACGGAGAGTGAGGTCGCCAAGAGCAGCGTCGCGACGCAAGAAGGGCGAGCCAAGGAAAAATGACGCACGTAGACTCCGAAACGAAACGGCGCCCTCTTGTTGGGTGACGCCGGTGCGTGCGAAGGGCCAGCCCAGGATGGGCAGACGAAGACTTGCCATGAGTGTACTCCTTCTGCAGCGGCCGGGATCAACCGGGCAAGAGGAGGACCGGCTTGTCGAACAAGGAGGAGCCCCTGGTCTCAGACGACCTCGGGGAAGGACACGGCGGTGCCCTCGGTGACCCGCGTGCTGTGGTGATGCGCTGGGTAGTCACCGAGGAGGCCGAAGGGGTCCGGGCCGACGTGTACCTGTGCCAGCGACTGCGTCGCTTGAGCCGCACCCGTGCACAGCGCATCATACGGCAGGGGGACTTCCGAACCGACCATGGCCCGCTGAAGCCGTCGAGCCGATTGCCACGGGGGGCCACACTGGAGCTATGGCGCCTCCCTCCCGACGAGCCCCTCTCCGACTCCGCGGGGCCGGCCCCCCGCGTGTTGCACGAGGACGAGGCGCTTGTCGTCCTCGACAAGCCCCCCCACCTCGCGGTCCACCCGACCGCCCGCCACCTGCACCAGACGGTGACGGCGTGGCTGAGGCACCGCACCGACGAGGGGGAGCGCATCCCGAACCCCTGCCACCGCCTTGATCGGGAGACCAGCGGTGTATTGCTTTGTGCCAAGACCCGCACCGCGGAAGCAGCCGCAAAGGAGGGTTTTGCGCGTGGCAACGTCGACAAGACCTACCTCGCGGTGGTCAGGGGGAAGCTTGTATCTCCTTGCGTCATCGACCTTCCCCTTGCGCTGCAAGGAGAGCGTGGTCTCGTCAAGCTCCGCATGGTGCACGACACGGCGGGACTTCCGTCACAGACCGAGGTTCGCCCGCTGGGCTTCGACCCGGTGACGCAGCGATCGCTGGTGGCCTGTCAGCCGAAGACTGGCCGGCAGCACCAGATTCGGGTGCACCTCGCCCTCATCGGTTTTCCTCTCGTGGGCGACAAGCTCTACGCCATGGGGGACCAATGGTTCGATGCACATTCCCGAGGACAGGCCGACCTCGCTGACCCCTCCCTCGACCACGTCCGGCACGCGCTCCACGCGTATGAGCTCAGCCTTACGGTGCAGGGGCGGCCCCACAGGTTTC
>JBMTAX010000806.1:0-1834 GCA_049429145.1 Myxococcota bacterium | reverse complement strand
CGGCGAGCCGCAGCAGGCCGCCGGTGTCGTCGAGCGCCGTGAGCTCGTCGCCGCAGTCACACGCTCCGATGCTGAAGAGTGCGAGCAGCGAACCCAAAGGAAGCACACGTGCTGGAGGACAGAAAGCTTCCATGGCTCGTTGAATCATGTTCGGCCCCTCGATCCACGCGCCTCGCGGCGGTTGCCTCCTGACATTGTCTGCTTGGTGAGCCGCCATCAATGCCCCTGCGTGGCTTCTGGGTTGCCACATGCTCCGCTCCTGGACGGTGTAGGTTCAAACCGTACATCTTGGGGGCGGCCGAAAAGTAGGAACCCAGGACCGCATCCGGTAACTTCAGGAGGTGTGAGGGGAGGCTATGGGCCGACGACGACGAACGCGCGAGGACGACGACGAGTTCACGGAGCGCACCAGCACCACCGCTGTCTACGAGCCGGGGGATGGTGACGGGCGTCCCACGTCGTATCAGCCTGCCTTCATCCTTCGCCTCACCCGCGGCCCAGGTGCTCCGGTCGACATCACCTTGACCGACGATCACTTGGTCATCGGACGCAGCCAGAGCTGTGGCATCTTCGTCGATTCCCCCGAACTGTCGCGCAACCATGTGCAACTCGAGAAGCAGGGGCACGAGTACACCCTCACCGACCTCGAGAGTCGCAATGGCGTGTTCCTCAACGGCGTGCGCATCCACTCCGCGGTGCTGCGCAGCGGTGACACCTTGCAGATGGGGAACGTGACTTTCCTGTACCTCGAAGGCTTTTGACCCTATGTCGACGACCACCCAGATCCCCGCCTACGAGGACAAGACCCGCACCCGCTTCTTCGTGAAGTTTTGGGGCACTCGCGGCTCGATTCCGACCCCAGGCTTTCGCACGCGCAAGTATGGGGGCAACACTTCCTGCGTCGAGTTGCGCATCGACGACACCCTTATCATCTGCGACGGAGGCACTGGCCTCCGCGAGCTCGGCGCGGCCATCGTGAAGCGCAGCCAGGGGCAGCCCGTTGAGGCGCATCTCTTCTTCAGCCACCCCCATTGGGATCACATCCAGGGTTTTCCGTTCTTTCAGCCGGCCTACGACGACAAAAACACTTTTCACATCTACGGGACCCACCGAGGTGACCAGCGCATTTTCCGGCTGTTATCGGGACAGATGCGCAGCGATTACTTCCCGGTGAGCTTCTCTGAGCTTGGCGCGCGCATTCTTCCCCGCGACCTCGACGAGATTGACAGTCGGATCGACGGAGTCACGGTGCGGGCCTTTGAGCAGCACCACCCGGGCACTAGCTTCGGCTTCTCCTTCGAGAAGGAAGGGCTGCGTGTGGTCTACGCCACCGACAACGAGCTCGACCTCACCCTCGACGACCCTGACCTGATCGCCCGAGACCCGTCCGCTACCCGCCGCCCGCCCGAGGCGTACCTGGAGTTTCTGAGGGGGGCCGATCTTGTGATCGCCGATGGCCAGTACACCGACCACGAGTATCCCGAGAAGCAAGGGTGGGGGCATGCCCGCGCCACCACCGTCGTCGACGCGGCGATCCTCGCGGGCGTGCGGCAACTCGCCATCTACCACCATGACCCGCTGCACTCCGACGATGACGTCGATGCTTTGATCGAAATGTGCCGTGCCCGGGTCAAGGACTCCGGCAGTAGCCTCGTGGTCTTCGGGGCTCGCGAGGGTCTCGAGCTCCGCGTCGGCGCGTAACGCGGGCACCCCGATACCGCGGCCTCAGCGGCGACCTGCCGCACAGAGCGCACACGTCATGCGCCCTTGGGCGATGGCCCCTCGCTGACCCACAAGGCCCCTTTGTGCTGCGGGGGGGGGGTTTGCCCCCCCC
>JBMTAX010000805.1:0-1834 GCA_049429145.1 Myxococcota bacterium | reverse complement strand
GACAAAACGGTACGACTCTCCCATCCTGGTGTGGGGATTCCCCGCGCAGGTGAAGGCCTTCTACATGAAGAAAGACCCGACCCGGCCCGAAGTCGCGCTCGGCGTCGACGTGCTAGCGCCAGAGGGTTACGGCGAGATCATCGGAGGCGGGCAGCGCGAGGATGACATCGAGAAGCTCCGCGCCGAGCTGCTCCGCCACGGGCTCCCCGAGGAATCCTTCCGCTGGTATTTCGACCTGCGACGCTACGGCAGCGTGCCCCACGCGGGGTTCGGGCTCGGTGTGGAGCGGACCGTGGCGTGGATCTGCGGACTCCACCACGTGCGAGAAACCATTCCATTCGCGCGTACGCTCGACCGCATCTGGCCGTGAGCATCGCTGCGCGCGGGGAGCTGTTCGAGTTGGCGGCGTCGGTGCTGCGACGGGGCAGCGACGCCCCGCCCCTCGAGAAACGGCTTCGTGACGCCCTGCGCGCGCATCCCGAACTCGACAATGAAGGCAGGGCGTGGCTCGCCGAAGCCGTCTTGGGGACGGCTTGCTTGGGTCTACGCTTGCAGTTTCAGCTCGAGGACGCGGGTCTTGCCGTCGAGCCATCGCATTTGCTTGCTCTCTATCTTTTCGACGAGCAACAGCTACCTCCGCCACAACCATACGCAGGGGTCTTGCAGGCAGCGTTGGGGGGCACGCGGTTTCCCGAGGACGCTGCCGCTCGCATCGCGGCTAGGCACTCCCTCCCTCTGGCTCTTGCGCGACGCCTGGTGGCGCAGTGGGGTGAGGAGGAAGCGGCAGCCTTCGGTGCGGCGGTCAATGTACGCGGCCCTATCACGCTGCGTGTCAACACACTCAAGACGTCGCGCGCCAACCTGATCGCCCGCCTCGCTACGCAAGGGGTCGCAGCGAGGCCTGGCGCACTCAGCCCATGGTCGGTCTTGCTCGACGAGCGGTGGAATTTGCGCAGCTCCGCCGAGTGGCGCGCGGGAGAGTTCGAAGTGCAAGACGAGGGGAGCCAGGTCCTCGCCCTCGAGACCGCCGCCGTGCCGGGGGATGTGGTCATAGACTACTGCGCGGGCCGCGGCGGCAAGAGCCTTGCCCTGGCGGCGCAGCTCGACAACCAGGGGCGGGTCTTTGCCTATGATGTCGCCCCAGAGCGACTCAAGGATCTCGCAGTGCGCAGACGACGTGCAGGTGCGACCTGCATTGAGGTCATCGCCGCCAAAGAGCAGCTCCCGATGCGTGCGGACGTCGTGCTCGTCGACGCCCCCTGCGGAGAGAGCGGGGTACTCCGCCGTAGCCCTGCAAAGCGGTTCCCTGGTGAGGGCGGCGACTTCGATCCCATGACGACGCTACAGCTCAGTCTCCTCGAGGAGGGTTCCTCTCTTGTGCGCCGTGGAGGCGCGCTGGTCTATGCGACGTGCAGCGTGCTCGCGGCCGAAAATGACGACGTGATCGCTAGTTTCTTGCGCATCCGGCCTGACTATGTGGAAGAACACCGACGGGTGCTCCTGCCCCACAAAGAGGGAACAGATGGCTTCTTCGTGGCACGCCTGCGTCGCCGCGAGGGCACGGCGGACCGCCCGTGAGCGACGGTTCCACCCTTGTGGCGCGTCGAGGTGTGCGTGATCTCGTCGGCTCGAACATGTGGAGTGCAGTCACTCTGAGCGATCTGTCTCGAGGATACCCTGACCTCGGCGGCTGCACTATTGTCGCCCAGGGGCGTGGAGCTTTGCCCGGAACAACCTCGCTCCCGGAATCGCCCGTTGCACGAGGAGAGCCCGTGATCTGCCGCGCCCTGACCAGCACTCTCGTCCTGCTCACCCTGTGTCAGCTGGCCTCGTG
>JBMTAX010000804.1:0-1844 GCA_049429145.1 Myxococcota bacterium | reverse complement strand
AGCGATAAGCAGACGCTCTCGGAATCACTCGGTGGTGTCGCGAGTGACCGATTCGAGGTGACATCCGACGGGCGTCGGTTTGAACTTGATCGCCGTTGTCCGCACCAAGGGGCAGATCTCTCGCACGGCTCGCTCGAGACCGGCTCCCGAGGTGGGCTCGTCGAGCTTCATCAGCCGAAGCGGCACCACCTGCGCGCCAGCGCGCAGCAGTGCATGCGACATGCTGTCATCGGGTGCATCGTCTCGGGCGACGATGACGACGGTGCCCCGGAGTGCAGGCGCGTGTCCGCTGTCGCCCAGTGAGGAGGTGCCGGCCGACAACGCCACCAAGAGTTTCCGGCCCCCCGTGTCGGCCACCTGCTCAGCGAGCTCACGCCCGAGTCGCTCCGGCTCCTTATGTGAGCCCACCGCGATGCCACGCGAGAGGAGGGTACCGTCGGGGGAAGCCACCAAACCACGCAGGGTGAGTTCGTCATCGACCAAGGTTGCGTGGGCAGCGATGGGCACTTGGCACCCTCCGCCGAGGGCACGTAGAAACGCGCGTTCGGCGAGAGCCACACACCGCGTCGGCGCATGGTCGAGGGCGGCCAAGCGCGCGAGTGTAGGCTCGTCGTCAAGTCGCGCCTCGATGCCGAGCACCCCTTGTGCGGCGGCCGGCAGCATCTCCTCCACCGAAAGCCGGTGGCCGATATGCTCTTCGGTCGCCATGCGATCAAGCCCCGCGCAGGCGAGGACGACGCAAGAAAGCCCGAGTTCTTCCACCTTCCGCATCCGGGTCTGGATGTTGCCGCGCACGGAGACAATCTCGAGATCAGGACGCTGCGCGAGCAGCTGGGCTTGGCGACGGAGAGAGCTCGTCCCCACACGAGCCCCGCGAGGCAAGGCCATAACGCCCCCGTGGCCGCCGAGGACCAATGCGTCTCGTGGGTCTGCACGAGGGGGGAAGGCGACAAGCCCCAGCCCGTCGGGCAGCTCCGCAGGCATGTCTTTGGTGGAGTGAACGCACAGATCGACCCGGCCATCGAGCAAGGCAACTTCGAGTTCCTTGACGAACAAGCCTTTGCCGCCGACTTTTGACAGCGCGACGTCGAGGATCTTGTCGCCTCGGGTCTCGATGGGGACTATCTGCACACGAAGGCCCGCATGGGCGGCGCAAAGGGCGTCTCGTACATGCTCGGCTTGCCACATCGCGAGGGGGCTACGGCGGGTTCCAATGCGAAGTATGGCCATGGGGAAGGGACGCTATCAGACCTGCAGCGACGCGCCATGACCCGTCAGGGACAAACCTGAGTTGTCTCTCACTTCCCCACAAGGGCGAGTCGAACCTGTTCCTCGACCCGGCCGGTGTCGACGAGCTCTACGGCGACTGCCGCTGCTTCTGCGGCCTCGCGCATGACCGCATCTTCGTCGCTGCCCTCATCCTCGTCGAGGAGCAAAGGGAAAAGTTCTTGCACGGCAGCGAAAAGGTCTGTTTGGCTCTGGGCGGTCGCGGCCCCCTGCTCCTTCAGGCGGGCAATGGGCTCATGCAGAACCTTATTCACGATGGCCCTTGCCATGGCCTCGACGCTCTTCTTCTGGCGCTCACTCGCCACGTCCCCGAGGACAACGAGGGTTTTGTCTGCCTCGGCCAGGGCCACCTCGAGCATATAGCGACGGAGGGCCTTGATGATGGGCACGGCCCGCGCCTCCCGCGTCGAGCGCGCAAAGCGAAGGAGTTCTTCCCGCACGAGTTCTTCGGCGCGCTCTGCCTCGCTGCGACGCTGCTCGATTTTATCGGCCACTACGGTGTGCATGTCGTCGACATCGTAGACGTAGACTCCTTCGAGGTCGCCGGCGACGGGGTC
>JBMTAX010000803.1:0-1845 GCA_049429145.1 Myxococcota bacterium | reverse complement strand
GCACTCTCTTCGAGGAGATTTGTCTTGGCCTCGTGCTCTTCCCCTTTGGGACGATGTCGTGGATGGCGAATGTGTTCACGTAGCAGGCGATGCACGACGAGGTCGGGGTAACGACGGATGGGGGAGGTGAAGTGGGTGTAGGCGTCGCTCGCGAGAGAGTAGTGGCCGACGTTGTCGCTCGAGTAGCGGGCCTGCATCATCGCGCGGAGCAACAAGAAGTCGAGGACACGCCGAAGCGGTGAATCATGTAGCGGCTCCAGGATGCCGCGAATGTCCTTCGATGACGGCACCTTGCCCTTCTCCTCGGGGGGAGGCCGTACCCCCTGCTCCCGGGCGAGGACCCGTGCGAGTCGCAAGAAGCGCTCTACCTTCTCTGAGTTTGGCGGCTCGTGGATGCGGTAAATGGCAGGCAGGCCGCGCTCGGTGAAGCGCGCTGCCACCGCCTCGTTGGCGGCGAGCATGAGGTCCTCGATGAGCTTGTGTGCCTCATTGCGCTCGAGGGGGTACAAGCGGCGAGGCGAACCGCTCTCATCAACTTCGATGACCGTCTCGGGCAGCTCGAAGTCCATGGAACCTCGGCGCTCACGCGCCGCTCGCAGCGCGCGGGCTGCCTTGCGCAATACATCGAGGCTACGCTGCACCTCGGGCGGAATGCTCGCAGCCGCTTGCTTGTCACCGTCGAGGTAGGCCCAGGCTTTCGTATAGGTGAGGCGGGCGTGGCTGTGCATGACCCCCTCAAAGAAGCGGCTGCGCTTACACTGACCACGAGGGGAGATGATGAGTTCAGCGCACATGCATAGGCGCTCGACCCCGGGATTCAGCGAACACAACCCGTTGGAGAGCGCCTCGGGCAGCATCGGAATGACGGAGCCGGGGTAATAGACGCTGGTCCCGCGGATGGAAGCATCCTCGTCAAGGGCAGAGCCCGGCGTCACATAGTGGCTGACGTCTGCGATGGCGACCACCACGACGTAATCGCGCCCCTCCATCCGGCCGTAGACCGCGTCGTCGAAGTCTTTTGCCGTCTCGCCGTCGATGGTGCACAGGGGCACCTCGCGCAAGTCTTCTCGTCCCTCGATGTCGCCGGCAGAGGGGACAGCGGGGAGTGAAGCTGCGAGGTCGAGGGTCTCGGGAGAGAACACCCGGGGCACGCCCGCTTCGGTGAGAATGCGGTCTATCTCGACGGCGAGCGCGCCGGCTCGCCCGATGGCGCGCACCACGCGACCTAAGGCACTCGTGACGTGTGTCGGGTACTGCGTGATGGCGACCTCGACGATGGTGCCGTCGCGGATGGCCTCCGCGCCACCCTCCTCCCCCTCGGGGATCATGATGGGTGTGCCGAGCACCTCTCGCGCACACTCCACCCAGGAAGCACCGCCCCGGCGCTTGAGCTCGCCGGTGACGAGCGTCTTGGCACGAGAGAGCACCTTCGTGACCCGCGCGACCGGACCGCGAGGACTCGTCTCAAGCACCGCTTCCACACGGTCGCCATCGAAAAGACCCGCGAGGGTCTCCGCAGGCAGGAAGCCGTCTGGGTTTGCGCCGTCGTCGGGAATGAACCAGCCGAATCCCCTGGCGGTGCGAGACACGCGCCCCGGCAGCGCTTTGGGACTGGCGGCGAGTTGAAATCGACGCCTGGGTAGCTGCACGAGGTCGCCTTCGTCGACGAGTACGTACAGCATGGCACGCACCTCTGCGCGCTCGTCAGCGGACAACTCCAAGAAGCGGGCAACGTCCTTCGCCTTGAGGGGCCGCTCGGGCACGAGCTGAAAAGCGGCGAGGATGGCGTCACGGTCGAGAGGAAGGGACATAGGGAGGAGATAACTCGTTCCCGACTTGCTTTCA
>JBMTAX010000802.1:0-1854 GCA_049429145.1 Myxococcota bacterium | reverse complement strand
CAAGACCCCTACTACGGCGACCCCGGGCTCTTCTTCAACCCGAACGAGGCCTTGAGTGCCAGTGCGGAAGAAGAGTTGGGCACCGAAGAGGCGCCCGCCGCCCGTCCCCCGGTGGTGAGCGTGTTCGAATAGCCACGCTCGACGACGCGGGTTTGCTCGCCCTCGATCACGAGCGGCTGAAGAGAGCACGAGCCGCAGGAACAGTCTGCAGCAGCGGTTTCCTGTTCACACCTCGCTCACGCCGCTAATAGCTCGGGAAGCACCCGCGCTGCTTCTACCCGCCGGGGAGCACGCCCACGCGCCCTAGATAGGCCCGAAGCTGCTCCACGCTGCGAAAATGATGGGTAGCCATGCCGAGTTCGGATGCGGCGCGGCAGTTCCCCTCCCGGTCGTCGATGAAGAGCAGCTCGGCGGGAGAGAGCCCTAGGTGGCGGGCAGCTCCAAGATAAGCCTCCGGCGCTGGCTTTCGGATGCCTGTCAGACAGGAAACGAAGGTCCACGACAGATAGTCGCCAAGCCCCAACTTCTCGTCGAGGGCGCGGTACCACACAGGGTAGTTCGAGAAAGCATGCATCGTCGTGCCGCGGGCCTGCAGCTCGGCGAGGAGAGCCTCGGCCCCCTCGAGCCAAGCGTAGGCACGATACATATGCTGGAAGAGCGCCGCCCCGTCGTAGTTCCGCCCATCGCGAAAGGCGCGCCGATGGTACTCATGCTCGTCGATATACCCGAGCTCGAACTCGACCCACGCCGTCGGCGACTTCGCCGCCAGCAGTTCATCGAGGGTGCAGCCGAAGAAGGCGGGCATCTCCTCGTAGAAGGGGTCCTTTACAAGGGTATCCATCACGTCGAAGAGCAACACCCGCGGAGGACCATACATCGCGCGCCTCCGTTGTGGTCAGTGCACGTCGAAGCGCGAGTCACCCTTCGGCACCACATAGAGGCGGGGGGGCTTGCGCAGCCGTAACGCCACGAGGAACTTGTCCCACCACAGGCGCATGCGGTTCGTACGCCAGAGCCCGCTCACGAGGAGCCAGGCCATGCCCATGGCTCCGAAATCTGCGGCAACGCCAGACGGGGCGACGGAGATGGCGCGCAAGACGCCGAGCCCCACAGCGATCCAGATGAGCTGCACACCGCGCAGCGGCAGCACGAAGTACATCATCACTTCCCGGTCGGGGAAGGTCAGCGCCCACGCCACCATGAGCGCGAGGCCGACGCCCTGTGCACCCATGCCCATGGCGCTCGGGAGCCCGACGAGCCAGGTGGCCACCGTGACGAAGCCGCCTGCGAGTGCGGTCAGTGCGTAGAAAACGAGCAGCCGCCGAATGCCCCAGCGACGCTCGAGTTCGGGGCCGAAAAAGAAGAAAAGCAGGCACGTGAGCAGCAGCGAGAACGGGGTGGTGAGGTCATCGACCAACACCCACGTCAACAGCGTCCACACCTTTCCTTCGAGGACCCCACTTGGGTCGAGCACCAAGGCACGGAACAATTCAGGCCCGAAGGCAGTGAACTGGTAGAGCAGCGCGAGCACAACCCACACGACCAACAGGAACCCAAGGGTGAACTTGATACCCGGGGTGGGTGCAGCGAAGGCGGGACGGTGTCGCATCACGCTCATCAGTCTACCATAAGGAGCCACGGGGCGCAGCGCATGTGCGGCAACGCTTGACCTTCTGGCTCTGGCTCGCGAGGATCCGCCTCTCGCGCTGGTTGCGCGGAAGAAGGAGCGCTGAGATGGATACCGTGCCCATGACGGTTGCCGGGCATGCTGCACTCAAGGAGGAGCTGCGGCGCTTGAAGTCCGAGGAGCGGCCCGCCATTGTGCGCGCCATCGAAGAGGCCCGCGCGCACGGC
>JBMTAX010000801.1:0-1856 GCA_049429145.1 Myxococcota bacterium | reverse complement strand
CGCGACCGCGCTCGTCATCTCCGTCGTAGAGCCCTACTCCGCCGGTATTGGGGGTGGGGGGTTCTTGGTGCTTCGCCTCGCGGCCGACGACGCCATCGAATCTCTCGATTTTCGCGAGAAGGCGCCGCACCAGGCACGACGGGACATGTACCTTGGCGAAGACGGCCAGGTCGTCCCGGGTCGCAGCGTCGACGGCTACCTCAGTGTCGCAGTGCCCGGCACCGTGGCGGGCCTCGCCGAAGTGCACAAGAAGCACGGTCGACGCCCGTGGCGAACGTTGGTGCAGCCGGCGATCCGTATCGCAGAGGAAGGCTTCCTCCTCGACGAGGTGTTCGTGCAGGCCCTCGAGCGTCGCCAGGAACCGCTGCTGCGATATCCAGCAGGCCGGGCATTGTTTGCTCCGAAGGGGCAGCTACGTCGAGCGGGGGAGCGGTTTCGCCAACCAGAACTCGCGAAGACCCTGCGACGCATCGCGAAGGATCCCACCGATTTCTACACGGGGGCCACCGCTCGCGCCGTCGTCGCCGACATGGAGCGCAACGGCGGCCTCGTAACGGCAGCTGACCTCGCAAATTATGCTCCCCAATGGCGCGAACCGGTGTGTGGCGATTTTCGTGCACATCGGGTTTGTTCGATGCCTCCTCCTTCGTCGGGCGGGGTGCATCTCATCGAGATCCTCAACCTCTTGGAGAAGACGCCGCTCAAGACACTAGGCTGGAACTCCGTCGACGGCCTGCACGCGATGATCGAGGCGATGCGCATCGCCTACGCCGATCGAGCAGAACACCTCGGTGACCCCGCCTTCTGGAAGGTGCCCGTGTCAGAGCTGACGTCCATCGAATACGCGCGCTTACGCGCCAAAGAGATCTCGCTTGAGCGGGTGCGGGCATCCACCGAGGTCGTGGCCGCGACAAATGCACAGCTCCAAGCCGTGCGCCACGAGTCGAACGACACGACGCATCTCACCGTCGTCGACAAAGAACGCAATGCTGTCGCGTTGACCTTCACCGTGAACTACGGCTTCGGCTCGGGCGTCATCGTTCCAGGTACCGGTGTGTTGCTCAACGACGAGATGGATGACTTCGCGGCGGCACCCGGGGTCCCCAACAGCTATGGCCTCGTCGGCGGAGAAGCCAACGCGGTGCAGCCAGGGAAGATCCCTCTGTCGAGCATGACCCCCTTCGTGGTGACCAGGGAAGGGCGGCTTGTACTGGCCGGCGGATCCCCTGGGGGAAGCACGATCATCACTACGTCGCTGCAGCTTGTGTTGAATGTCATCGAGCACCAGATGGACGCGGCGGCAGCGGTGGCAGCGCCTAGGATCCACCACCAATGGCTCCCCGACACGACCCTGTATGAACCCTTCGGCCTCGACGTCGGGACCCGCAGGGATCTCGAGGCGCGAGGGCACTCGCTCAGCCCCCGCGATCGCTGGGGCAACGCGAGCGCCATCGTGCTCACCGAAGAGGGGTGGCTCGAAGGAGCAGCAGACCCCCGCGGGGTGGGCACGGCCGCCGGATTTTGATGGACCCCAACCAGTCTCCCAGTCACAAACTGTGCTCTCTGTCACGGATCGGGGGAACGTCGGATGAGATCACGCGATCAAGTCTGTAGCCTTCTTCCGTTCGTCGCCGAGCCTCCGCCGCGACGGAGGGGCAAGGGGTAGGCATGAACAAGGGAGCAACCAACGCCGCCGGGCGTGTGCTCGTGACCGGAGCGAGCAGCGGTTTCGGTTATTTGACCTCGTTGCGGCTCGCGCGTGAGGGCTACGTCGTGTTCGCCGGCATGCGCGCGCTCGAGGACAGAAACCGGTCCGCGGCGGAGCGTCTGCGTGTCGAGTCTGAAGTGGCCGAAGG
>JBMTAX010000800.1:0-1861 GCA_049429145.1 Myxococcota bacterium | reverse complement strand
GCCGAACTCGTGTTCGGCGCCGGCGCACGCGCGAGCTACGCGCTTGAGCGAGCGCAGGTGGTCCTCTCCCTCGACAGCGACTTCCTGAACGAGGGCCCCGAGCACCTGAAGAACGCCTTCGGATTTTCGCGCGGTCGATCCTTCGACAAGATCAGCAGTTCTGCCGATGCCGAGAAGATGAACCGGCTCTACGCCGTCGAGTCTGCCTTCACGGCCACGGGTGGCTGCGCTGATCATCGTCTGCGCGTTCGCTCTTCCGAGATCGCTGGTTTCGCCGGTGCCCTCGCGCAAGAGTTGGCGAAGCTTGGCATCGGCGTCGACGGGCTCGGCAGCGTGCCCACCTCCTACCAGAGCAGTGACGAGAAGTTCCTGCCTGCGCTCGCCAAGGACCTCGTCGCACACAAAGGCCAGGCCGTCATCGTCGTCGGAGGCCAGCAACCCTCTGCCGTACACGCGCTTGCGCTGCTGTTGAACCGGGCCCTCGGCGCCTTCGACTCCATCGTCAGCGTGACCCGTCCCTCGGCAGGTGCCGCCGCCGCGCATCTCGGGTCGGTCGAGAGCCTGGCCGCGCTCACCAAAGAGCTCGAGAGCGGCTCCGTCGATACTCTCGTCGTGCTCGGTGCCAACCCCGTCTTTGCGAGCCCTGGAGCCCTTGGTTTCGGTGCGGCTCTCAGCAAGGCCAAACAGGTCATCCACCTCGGTCTGTATGAGGACGAGACCGGCGCGAAGGCCACATGGCATCTGCCCATGGCCCACCCCCTCGAGACGTGGGGCGATGCCACGAGCTGGAACGGGATCTACTCTCCTATCCAACCCCTCATTCTGCCGCTCTACCAGGGCCGTAGCGCTCTCGAGCTCTTTGCGCAGCTCGCTGGCGTGAGTGCCTGGGGTGGGCGAGGGCTGGTCGAAGAGACTTTCCTCTCCTCCGCCGCGGGCGCACTGCCCAACAGCTGGAAGAAGACCCTGCATGACGGCGTCGCCGACCTCGGTGTCCGCAGCGCGGTCGATGCCGGCGCAGCCGTCGTCGAGCCGACCAATGGTGCCCTTTCCGCGCTGAAGACCGGCGGCGGTGACGACCTCGAGTTGGTCTTCGTTCCAGGTTTCACCGTCCTCGACGGGCGTTACTCCAACCTCGGCTGGCTGCAAGAATGCCCCGACCCGATGTCTAAGCTCTGCTGGGACAACGCGGCGCTCCTTTCGGCTGCTCTCGCGAAGAAACTCGGTGTGCAGTCCGGCATGGAGTCGAATCTCTACGTCGCTGACGTGCTGCGTATTGAGCTCGAGGGGCGCTCCGTCGAGATCCCCGCTTTCGTGTTGCCGGGTATCGAGCCGAACACCATCGTGCTCCCCCTCGGCTATGGTCGCATCGCCGCTGGTGAAGTGGGTAATGGTATCGGCGTCGACGTGTTCCCGTTGATGCCTGCCGACGGCGCTCGCTTCGCGCGTGGTGCCAAGGTGAGCAAGACGGGCCGTCGCCAAGCCATCCTGGCGACGCAGGATCACTTCTCTGTTGAAGGTAAGCCCTTCGTCGAGACCGAGACCCTCACCATGGGCGGACGCCCGCTCGCCGTGGAAGGCACGGTCGCTCTTTACGCGAAGGAGCCCACCTTCGCGCAAGACGCTGCCAACCTTCCGAAGAAGTTGCAGGAGAAGAGTCTTCCTGCGGCCGCCAACAAGCCCCTCGCAGGTCTGCAGGCCAACTCCGTCGACGTCACGCAGCAGCCATGGATGTATGACGGGCAAGCCTGGGGCATGACGATTGACCTGACCACGTGCATCTCGTGTCAGGCTTGCGTGGTCGCTTGCCAATCCGAGAACAACATTCCCGTCGTCGGACGCGAGGGTGTTGAGTTCGGTCGTG
>JBMTAX010000799.1:0-1863 GCA_049429145.1 Myxococcota bacterium | reverse complement strand
CCCACGGCGACGGCCTCATGCTGCACGGCGCCGCTTGCATCAGCGCAGGGACGGGGCTGGTTCTGGTGGGCCTGTCGGGGGCAGGCAAGTCGACCTTTGCCCAGGGACTGAGTGACTCCCTGTATTTGTCCGACGACATCGCGATCATTGATCGGCTGTCGTCCTTGCCGCGCCTGGTGCCGTCGCCCTTCCACGGGGCGCTCGGTCGGCTCGGTGCTGATGCAGACGCGCCGCTTGGTGGTATCGCTATCCTCGAGCACGGCGAGGAGGAGACCCTGCTGACGCCGTTGCCGGCGGCGAAAGCGGTGTCCGCGTTGCTGCGGCACGTCGTCTGTTTCGGCCATGATCAAACACTCGCTGAGGCCATTCTTGACCTCGTCATCAAACTCGTTCAATGCGTGCCGGTGTTCTCTCTTCGTCGCAGTCTCCTGGATGGCGCTGAGACAGTGTGCGAGCGCCTGCGCGTGGCGGGAGCTGCTCGATGAGGTCCGGCGGATTGCTTCAGCTTGGGCGCAGAGCCAACGCAAGCCCTCTTCTCAGCGAGGAGGAGGCGCAGCGTTGGCGAGACCTTCGTCCGCGCTTTGCACACGTCTATGTCGAGAATAAGTGCCACTTGCGATGTGCGCATTGCTACGAGTCCGAGGAGACTCACCCGACCCACCTTCGCCTTCGACTAGACCAGTACGAAGGGATTTTCCGGGGGTTGGCGAACCTGGGCGTGCTCGTACTTACGTTCAGCGGTGGAGAGCCATTCCTACGCCGAGACTTTCTTGACATCGTCGCCCTCGCCCGCAGGATGCGCTTTGCCGCGCGCGTCTACACAAGCGGGACGCATATCGACGAGCGCAAGGCAGACCGCCTCCGTGAGCTGCGGGTGACCGAGGTGCACATCTCCATCTACAGCCATGAGTCGTCCGTTCACGACGGCTTCACCGGTGTCCCCGGCTCATTCGACCGCAGTGTCCGCGCGATACGTCTTTTGCGGGAGCGACAGATCCCGGTGACGATGAAGACCAACGTGCTCACTTTCAACGTCGATCACCTCGATGATTTGGTGCATTTCGCTCAGCAGCTTGATGCCAGTGTGTTGTTCGGTCCAGACCTCTGGGCTCGCAACAATGGGGACGTCGCTCCGCTCCAGTACCGGGTGAGCGCACAAGAGCTTGCGCGGAAGGTCTTTTCTCGGCTCGACCTCGAACGACGGTTTCTTCCGCTTGCTGGGGGAGAAGAATGCAGTGGTGAGGCCAAGTGGGACGTCGACAAAAGCCCGTGTGCGGCCGCAAGCCGAATCATCACCGTCGGCGCTGATGGGAATATTTATCCCTGCACCATGTTCACCACAGCAGGCGGGAACATCGCGCAGCAATCCATCGAAGATATTTGGTATCGCTCTCGCGTTTTTGATCGGATCCGCAGAACGACGCTAGGGGACTTCAATGATTGCCCCTCGTGCGACCTGCGGGAAGCCTGCCACCCCTGCATGGCCTACGGCGAGATCGAGCACGGCGACCATCGGGCCTGCAACAGCACCTCTCGGAACAGCGCCGAGGCGGTGGATCTCCTCGCTCAGCGGCGTGCCAATGCGCAGCGGAAGATGGCAACCGGCCGATGCCTCCCGATCGTTGCCGATACCGTCGCGCCGTTGCCTCACGCGCATGGTGTCGTTCTCGGTGGCGAGGAATTTCTGTAACCGTGCTTGCACACAACTCCCGTCGAGGTTTCTTGTGACGATTCTCTACGGCTATACCGATGTGGGCGAGCAAGCTTGGATGGTGCTTGATCGACCCCGCACCAATGCGTTCCGTCGCGCCATCAGTCAGACCTTGCGCCCACATGACGTCGTCTTGGACATGGGAAGTGGCA
>JBMTAX010000798.1:0-1863 GCA_049429145.1 Myxococcota bacterium | reverse complement strand
AGCCCACAGCGCCTCGGTGCAGCTCTCCACGTCGACGTCACAGAGGCAGGTCACGGTTTTCACACCTTCGGCATCGCCACGTTCTTCGCCGGTCCCGTACTCATCTGGCGTGCAGCTGGCTGCCTGCGTGGGGACTTGGGATCCGGCGAGGCAGCGGCAACAGTCTTCTAGCAATCGTCGGCGAAGCTCCGGGAACAGGTCTGTCTCCGTCACCACGCGCGCCGGGTCGCACGCGGCGAACAGACAAAAACACGCTACGAGCGGCGCGGTGCGGCTTCGTCGTCGCATCACGTATCGCTCCTCCGCGTTCGCCCCGCGAGTTGAAGGTCGAGCCACCTAAGACCCGCTTCTACCGTCGTAAACTCACCCTCGAGCTGGGCCTCAAATGCATGCCGCAGCAGCGCGCCCATGTCTTTCCCCGGGGGGATGCCGCGGGCGAGCAGATGGCGACCGAGCAGGAGGGGGCGCGGGGCCATGGCTGCAACCCGCAGTCGCTCTGCTTCGCTGAGGAGCCACGGGGTCGCCTCGTCGGCATCGGCGAGGGCCTCTGCGGTGGTACGGCCCAAGAAGTCGGCCCGCGCGACACGGGCCAGTCGACGAGGGGAGACACGCAGGGCAAGGCGGCGCAGCGCAGCATCGCCGACCGAGTCCCGTTCCCGCCAGAGCTGGAAGGGCTTGAGATGATCCTTGACTACCGCCACGGTTTCTTCGACGACGAGGTGAGGTGCACCCAAGCGTCCGAGAAAGCTCCTCGTGGGGGCCTCGCCCGCGGCTTCGTGGTCCACCGAACGCACGCGCCCATCGACGAGGGCAGTGGTGGTTGGCTTGCCGAGGTCGTGGCAAAGCGCTCCGAGAACACAGAGCAGGGTTTCTTCCTCGTCGAGCCGCTCGGCATGGGCCAGCTTCGCCGCTTCGTCGACCACCATCAGCGTGTGCACCCATACATCCCCTTCTGGGTGCCACTCTGGCTCCTGGGGGCAGCCCATCAGGGCCTGCAGTTCGGGGAAGAGAGTGATGTCCCAAGTGTCGACGAGAGCCCAGATCCCGATCGACGGCATGGTCGACTTGAGCAGCAGCTTCTTGAATTCCTCCCAGAGCCGCTCCTTCGGCAAGCTCGGCAGCTCGCCACCAAGGTGCTGGCAGCGCGAAAGCGTCGGCGGCGCGATGACAAGCCCAAACCGAGCGGCCAGCTGGCAAGCGCGCAGCACCCGCAGCGGATCCTCGTCAAAGGCGTCGGAGACATGGCGCAGGGTTCCCACTGCCAAGTCGGCTGCCCCACCGTAAGGGTCGCAAAGCACGCTGTTTTGCACGTCGTAGCCCATGGCGTTCATGGTGAAGTCCCGTCGGGCCGCAGCGTCCACGAAGCTCATCCCGGGGTCACTCTCGACGACGAATCCACGGTGGCCAGCGCCTATCTTGCTCTCTCGACGTGGGAGCGCGACGTCGAAGACCGAGCCGCTGTCGTCGTTATGCACCTGCACCTTGAGCACCCCGAACGCCCTGCCCACCGCGTGGACCTGCCCAATTCGGCAGAGAGCGGCTTCGAGGTCTCGCAACGAGAGCCCATACACCTCTATGTCCAGGTCTTTCGGGGAGTGCCCCAGAAGGTGGTCGCGCACCGCGCCTCCCACCACCAGCGGACGGCCCCCTTCGGCAAGAACTTGGTCACAAAGGGTCTGCAGCGCACCGCCCATCGGGAGAGGCTGCGCGAGGCCTGGCAAATTATGCACGACGACGGCGTTCATCTGGATCTGGGTTGCATGGGCTGGTGCGGAAGCTACTGATCTTATCTACGTCTCCTGCCTCTCGCTACCCACCCGCTTGGTCCTGCGCCGCCTGCGCTGTGCACCTCTTCGACCGACC
>JBMTAX010000797.1:0-1864 GCA_049429145.1 Myxococcota bacterium | reverse complement strand
GCTCTTCCACCGCCCTGTCTGCAAAGGACCCACCATGCGCCACTCGTTGTCCCGCCTCTCTGTCTACTCCGCCGTCGCACTCATCGGTTGTGCCCCCGCTGGCGGTGGCACCTCGCCGGATACCGACGCGGGCGCAGCCCCCATCCCCACATGCACCATCGACGGCGTCGAACTCCGCAAGCCGCTCGAGCACGCCACGACCCACACCGGTGGCGTCCCTGACCTGAGCTGCGTCGACAATCCGGCTGCGCTCGCGGCAAGCGAGACGATCACGGCCGAAGGTTGCGTCGACATCTTCGGTCTCGGCGGCAAAGCGAAGGGCGGGCTCAAGATCGCGTTTTACGACGTCGATCAAGACGCGAAGACCGAAGAGCCCGCGTACGGCACCACCGACATACTGACGAAGGCTGGCGGAAGCGCGGAAGCGGCTGAATGCTCGAAAGAAGGCTGGTACCGCAAGGAAGGTTTACCGACCAACAAGCCGCTGACAGTGAAGGTCTATGACTCGGCCACCGGCTTCTCCCAGACTGCCATCCCGACCTACACATATTACAAGATCTTCGACGCTGCGGCTGTTGAGGATGGTGTCTACGAGTACGAGGCCAACCTTGTCTACAAGACAACCTACGACTCCATCCCCACCCTTGGGGGGCGGCGTGTCGACGGACAAACCGACATCTCTGACGGAGTCGGGCGCGGCGTGATCGCTGGCGAAGTCCACGACTGCAAAGGGGCTCTCGTGAAGCACGCCTCGGTGTCCACCAGCCGGGTCGACTCGTCGACGCGCGTGGCTTACTTCAACGGTGACCTCGACGATCCTACTCCCGACCTCGCCATGACCGCGACGAACACCGATGCGCTCTTCGCTGTGCTGAACGCCGAAACGGCCCCCGGCACCAACGACCACAACGTCGTGGCAGCGATCCTCGACCCCGCTTGCACCGAAGAAGACCCCGCCGAATGCGATTGCGTGAAGGCGGGTGCTGCCACGATCAACGTCTACCCCGATTCGGTGAGCATCCTGTCTCCTGAAGGGACCTTCCCCGAAGCGCAGTGACGTCTCCACTCCGGTCGGACTTGCCTCAAGACGGGGCGCCTGCTGCGGCGCCCTCGACGCAAGGCTCGTCGGCCCACATGCCCACGTTCACTGCCAAAGGTATCTCACCATGTCCTGGTCCGTGCTCGTCCCCGTGAAGCGTGTCCGCGCTCTCTCCTCCGTTGCGCTTGTCATCGCGGTCGGCGTCGCGTGCCCCCCTGGGGAGCCATCGATGCCGCTCGTCGACGCGGTGCCGGTACCGCCTGCGCAAGCCTGCCCGGGCAGCGCAGGGTGCGAGCAAGGGGGAGAGGGACAACCGCTGTGGGTTGGGGCTGCCAAACGCGACGTGACCCCACGAGGTTTTGAGATCGCGAAACCGCAGTATCTTCTGCGCGAGCGTCCCGACTCCTGCGAGCCAGGCCTACCTCGGGGCGGAGAGACTACGTGTGGCTATCTGAAGAGCAACGTCCTCGACGATTGTGGGGACGACGGGCTGTGCTTCGGCGAAGAGGGATATGTCGGCCCCGACGAAGACGGCACCCAAGGCGACGGCAAACCCGATTACTTTTGGGACTGCGGTCGCGATCGCATCTGCCCACCGCCCTATGACACCCCCGAGCTCGATGCTCTCGCGACTAACGGGCTCGACGATGACGGAGACGGCGCCGTCGACGAGGGACCGTGGACAGCGCCCGACGCCGATGGCTCCGAAGGCGATGGCATCTTCCAGGGACTGTGGATCGCGGGGTACGGCAACAATCGTCCGGCGATGGGCGTGAAGGACCCGATGTGGACCCGGGTCGTGGTGATGCAGCAAGGCGACGTCAC
>JBMTAX010000796.1:0-1866 GCA_049429145.1 Myxococcota bacterium | reverse complement strand
CCGGCAGAACGAGCCGGGTGCGCAAATCGACGAATGTCGATTTTGCCTCACCCTGCCAGGCCGTGCACGACCACCGCGGCGGAAATTTTCTTTCTCAGGCCCAGCTTTGCTAGCGTCTTCTCTGGAGCGGCTTCGGCTGCCTTGGAGGCTCTATGTCCCGCACACAGGTGCCCCTCACTGTCGCAGGTTCACTGCTCCTCGCCGCCCAAGCGGTAGCTGTGCCCTCACGGCCACTCGCTCCGACCGCCCCGGCGACAGCCCTCCAGGTGGCGCAAGCTGGCAGCGAGGGCAGCGCCAGCGACCAGCGCGCCATGACCTACGTCGGGTTCCGCAATCTCCCCGGGCAGAGCGAGGTGTTCGCGCGCCTGACCGCGTCGGCCAGCCACGAGGTGCGCCGAGAGGGCGACAACCTGCTCGTCCTCGAGATCAAGAATGCGGTGATTCCGCTCGACAACAATAAGAACCACCTCGACTCCACCTTCTTCGACAGTCCCGTGAAGATGATCACGCCCACCGAAGTGGAGGACACCACGCCTTCCATCCGCATCATCGTCGAGATGAAGGAAGACGTACCCTATCGGACCGAGCAGCGTGGCAACGAGATCGCCGTCATCTTCCAGCGGCCGAGCTGACCCGTTTCCGCATCGTAGGTGAGTGCCCGCGTCCCGCGCGGGCTTTTCTTTTTCGCACACGCCGTGGGCGTCGCTCTTTTGCTCTCCCCACGGCTCTGCTAACGGGCCTCATGCGCATCCATCTTGGTATCCCCGCACTGCTTGGTCTCGCGCTCGCCCCTGCCGCTGGCGCCGCTCCTCTCGTCGCCACTGCTCCGGAGACGGGGGCGGTCCTCGTCGCGCTCGCACAAGATGACGGACTGACCGAAGAAGAAGACTCCGGCGCCGTCGATGATGCGACCGCCCCTCCGTCGTCCGGCGAAGTGCAGGTCGGTGGGTCTCGCGTCGGTGAGTCCGTCGGTGGGGCCGTTGGTTTCGTACGGAGCACGGGGTTTTACACCGCGAGCGACCTCGGTGGCTTCCTGGTGTTCGGCGGTTTCGTCGACGACGAAGTGTGCGGTTTTCGCTGCGCTGAACGTGGCAAGTCTGCGTCGCCCACCTCGAACCTACAGCCCTTCATCGGCCTCTCTGTCGGTTACGACGTCAGCGACTGGCTCGGCGTGCAGGCCAGCTTCGGCACAGGCTTCGTGGGGAACTCGGCGCCCGTGAGCGGCACCGCCGACTCGCCTCGGGACTACGGCATCACCTTTCTGAACCTCGGGGCCACGGCCACGTGGTGGATCGACCGCATCGGCCTTCTCGGCCGCGTCTTCGGCGGCGGCGCGCTTTTGCAGCCGCCCCCGTTGCCGGGTGAGTTTCCGCTCGGGGGCAACGCGGGCGTCGGTGTGGGCATTCGCTGGGCGACGTTGCTGACCAACGTCACCGTGGGCGCCGACGTGAACTACTACGCGACCTTCGCCCAGGCTGGGGGCGCCATGACGCTCATCAGCGGCCTCGGCTTCGCGCCCGTGATCAAATATCACTTCTAGCCCTTCGGTTTTGACCTCGGGTGCCGCTGCCTCAGCGTGCTCTGCGTCGCCCGGGAAACGGCGCGTCAGGTGCGTGCTGTAGTCGGTCGCTTTTTCTCACTGCGATGGGGACCGGCGCAGCGGGGTCAAGTGTTCCCGGAGGCAGGCGTTCCCTCCAACCAGCGCACCGCCGGCGCGCCTCTTGGAGGGTGCTGTGCCCCGCGGCCAGGCGCTTGCCCTGTCGCATGACCTCGACCAGCAGCGGGGTGCCAGCGTGGTGCTCCTCGCGATAGGCCAGCGTGTCTGTGGTCTCGCCTTCTTCCCAGGGTCGAAAGATCTGTTTCGGG
>JBMTAX010000795.1:0-1869 GCA_049429145.1 Myxococcota bacterium | reverse complement strand
CCACTTCGGTGTCCGTCGCCCGGTACACGGTGCCGACACCGCCCTGCCCGATGACACCGTCGATGCGATATTTCCCCCCGACGGTCTCGCCAACCTCGAAGGAGCCTACGGCCGGCTTGCCGTTGGCCTTCTTGCCCTCGCGCCCACGCCCAGAATGCTCGTCGTGCAGCGCTTGGCCGCAGACCGTGCACTCTTTGGCCTCGTCGACATTGTAGGAACCACAGCGAAAGCAAAGCACGGTGGGCCTCAACAGTTACGCGTCAACGTCTGACATTCGCACACGTAGAAAAAGTTACAACCGAGCGACAGAAGCAAGCGTGTACCCCGGGGGAGTTCACGGCGCGCCCACGCCCCCGGTAGAGCCGAAACCGCCGGTTCCACGGGGCGTCTCGTCGAGCGCACCGACAGCCACCATCGTTGGTGATGTCACCGGGGCAATGACGAGCTGCGCAATGCGCATGCCCCGCCTGATCTCGAGCGGCTCCTGTCCATGATGAACCAGCAAGACGCCCACCTCACCGCGATA
Source organism: Myxococcota bacterium (assembly GCA_049429145.1). Lineage (GTDB taxonomy): Bacteria > Myxococcota > UBA727 > UBA727 > CAYLZW01 > JBMTAX01. The sequence continues at coordinate 1,343 of JBMTAX010000795.1, read as the reverse complement.
GTCCGCATCAATGGTGCCTGGCGCGTTCAAGCAGGTGACGCCGTGCTTGAGGGCAAGCCCCGACCGCGGCCGCACCTGCCCCTCGAAGCCTTCGGGCAATGCGATGGCGATGCCCGTAGGCACCAGCACCCGCTGGCCAGGGGTCAGCAAGAGGGGCTCCTCGTTGGCGGCCACGAGGTCGATTCCCGCCGCCATCTCGCTCGCGCGGCGGGGCATCAGCAACGCCTGGGCCGCCGTATCCCCTGCTCGCGCTGCTCGATCCGTGAAACAGAATTTCAGTTCCATTGCTCCGTCCATAGCCGGTTTCAACGCGCCGCGCACCCCAGGGATCTGGACGGAAATCACAAAACGGCGGTCCGGCAAAAAGCCCCCGAGGCCTATGCCGTCCGTTCCTGTCGCCTATGGAGCGCGGTTCCCCTCTGGGAGCCTGAAAACCTCGGCCCGAGGAGCCCCGTCGGGCTCGAAGGCCACGAACACCGTCGCCCCCCCGCAGCGGGGACAGAACATGCCATCGGTCTCGGGAGCGCGCAGGTCGAGCGTCAGTTCCGACGCACAGGCGGGACAACGCACCACCGCCGGATGGGGGCTGCGGCGCCGCCGGGCGCGATACAGCAACTGCGCTGCCCCGGCGGCCCCCGCTACGAGCAACACCATCAGGCCAACGACCGCGTGGTCGACGTCATCATCCAGGAGTTCCTCGAGGGGATCCCGCGGCGGCGCCAGGAAAGGATTTCGGTCCGCCTCCGGGAGCGTCACCCCATCGGGCGCCGTCACGAGCGGGAGCACCGTCTCGTCTTCGCCCCACTGAAACCGCCACGTGCCGAGGAGCTCGAAAGACGGAGTCACCGGAGTCACCTGCAGCTCCCCCGGTCCAGGAAGCAGAGGCACGCCGTGCTCGCAGGGGGCCACCGCGCCAACTCCGAAGAACCGCACGTTGCGGTCATCGAGCAGCCGCCACTGGGGGGGCCCGGAGGCCGGTCGGTAATGGATCCAATACCCAGCCAGAGGCCCAGAGCCCGTGGTGAGCTCGACCTCGAGACGACGGGTCTCCGTCGACCCGCATCCCGCGGTTGATCGCGTGACCCTTGGCCCGAGCCACAGGGCGCTTACGGTGGTCGGCGCTGTCGCTGGCCGTGCGCTGGCGGTCGGCGGGACGATCCGAACGGCATCAATCGGCGACGTGAGAGCAGGATCGCGCATGGACAGGGTGAAATCCTCCGACGAGGCCCCAGTCGCCAACTCGACCCGCACCAAGCGCAGGCCCTCGTGCAGAAGCTGTGGCTCGACGGGAGTCTGGATGTGTTTCTGCGTGAATGCGACGTCGAGCGTCGTGCGCGTCCCGG
>JBMTAX010000794.1:0-1871 GCA_049429145.1 Myxococcota bacterium | reverse complement strand
GGCCGCTACCCGTGCGAGGTCGCGCGGTCCCGCCCGCAATGACGCTACACGAGCGGTGAGCCGCTCAAGGTCATAGATGCCCTGCAGCGTCGTGCGTACCCGTGCGTGAAGGCCGGGGTCGGCGAGCAGGGCCTCTACCACGTCGTGCCGATCGGCGATGACGTCGAGGGAACAAGAGGGCGCGAGCAGCAACGCCAACAACTTGCGGCTACCGAGGGCCGTTTTGGTCCGATCGACGGTGGCGAGCAGTGTTCCGCCTTGCCGTCGCTGGCCCGGCGGTCCGGTCAGGTCAAGATGGCGACGTGTGGTGGCGTCGAGCAAGAGCTGCGACTCGATCGTATGAGGCCTTGGAGCCCGTAGGTGCGACGGCAGTGACCCTTGTGTCTCGGCGACGTAGCCCACCACGAGCTCGGCCGCGACGCGCGCTACGCGATGCTCGTCGTCGTCGAACCAACGATCGAGTGCCCCGAGGGAGGAGAGCAGCGTCGCGTCGCCTTTGTGCGGCCGCCTCGCCTCGACGCGGCGCCCCCCGTCTGTACCGCCGCCGTCGGAGAGGCGCGCCTCGAAGTCGATCGAGAACGCCTCGCCAGCGACGACGACGACCTCCCGAGGGGCGAGCCGAGCCACCTCATCGAGCAGCGCAGCCTCGGTCCTCGTGACGGCAGCGAGGAAGTCCCCCGTCGATAACTCGAGCGCCGCGATCCCAAAGGATGCCGCGCTCTCGGCCCCACGGCAGATGGCGACGAGATAGTTGTGTGCCCCTGCCTCCAGGCTCTCGTCGTCGAGCACCATGCCGGGCGTGACCACCCGGGTCAGGTCTCGCTTCACGATCCCGCGGGCGAGGGCCGGGTCCTCAAGCTGATCGCACACCGCAACCTTGAAGCCTGCGGCGATGAGCTTCGCGATGTAGACCGGGGCTGCGTGGTGAGGGAAGCCCGCCATGGCGAGAGCGTCATCGCCCTTGTCTTTGTCGCGGCTCGTCAACGTGAGGTCGAGCACCGGGGCTGCCGTCTCGGCGTCGTTTGCAAAGAGCTCGTAAAAATCACCCATCCGGAAGAGAAGGATCGCGTTTTTCGCCTTCGCCTTTGCCTCAAGCCACTGCCGCAGCATCGGCGTCACCTTTGCCCCAGGTGGGAAAGTCACCCCTGCGGCATCCAGCAATTCGTCGTCGGCGAGAACAGCTTGCGTCATGGGCGGACCTTGGATCCATCCCCTGCGCTGCGCAAGCGCCGAACCCGCCGCACCCGACACAAGGCCCGCTCGACATCGGCCAGCAGCGAGCTAAGGAACGCTATGCTCACGCCAAAGCAGCGCGCCCACCTGACGAGCCTCGCCCACCACAAAAAGCCCGTGGTTCTCCTCGGTCAGCGAGGTCTCACCGACGCCATCGTGAAAGAGACGGATTTCGCGCTGCTCGCCCATGAGCTCATCAAGGTAAAGATGCGTGGCGCCGATGACCTCGAAAGCGACGCCGAGACCCTCGCGGAACGATGCGGGGCAGAGGTGGTCGCCATTCGCGGCAGCATCGTGATGCTCTATCGCGCTCACCCCGACGAACCCCGACTCGCGCTCCCGCGAGGCTGACCGAAAGGGTCGGTGCCTTTAGCCGTTAGGATTACGAGCCTGCGAAAGTCGCTTCGCGAGCGTCGACACCGAGGACGGCACCTGCTTCGACTTGGCGAGGTTCTTCAGGTCGCTCGCGCGCAGCATCGCCATCCACGTTTGCACGAAGCGGGGCGGCGTCTTCGGGTTCTGCACGAGGCTGAGCTTCACCTGATAGCTCTTTGTCCAGTCGCCGTTCATGCAGATAGCGCGAATGACGTCCTCGAACATGCTCTTGTTGCGGGCGATTCGGGCCGCGTCGTTCTCTG
>JBMTAX010000793.1:0-1874 GCA_049429145.1 Myxococcota bacterium | reverse complement strand
CGATCTCTTACATGACCCTGTGGTACCTCGGGGTCATTCTGCTCGTCGTACCGATGTTCTTGAACGCCGCCCAGCGCGCCCTCGGCGATGCGAAGACACCGATGCGGGTGATGATGTTCGTCGCGCTGTGGAACGCGGTCCTCGACCCTATGCTCATCTTCGGCTTCGGCCCGATCCCTCCTCTCGGCCTGTTCGGCGCGTCCCTCGCTACCTTCCTGAGTCGGCTCTTCGGTTGTGCCTACGTGCTTTGGACCGTCGCGAGGCACACCGACCTGCTCGTTTTCGAGGTGCCGCGACCCGACGCACTGTTTGCGTCGTGGCGCAGCGTATTGCAGGTCGGTGTCCCCGCAGTGGTGACCAATGCCCTCACCCCAGTCTCGGTGGCCATCCTCACGGCCATCGTCGCTGCCGAAGGCCAGGACGCCCTCGCCGCGTACGGAATCGGTGCGCGCATCGATGCCTTGCTGTTGATCGTACCGTTCGCCGTGTCAGGTGCCCTCAGTCCCTACGTCGGGCAAAATTGGGCAGCACGTCTTGGCAAGCGCGTTCAAGAGGGTGTGCTCGTCGCCACCCGATACGCGACGCTGTGGTGCGTCGTGGTGGCGGTACCCCTGGTCTTTCTGCCAGGACCAGTGGTGGGGTTGTTCACCGACAGCGACCGTGTCGGTGAGCTGCTGACCGCCTACTTGCGGATCCTCCCGCTGGGATATGTCGCCATCGCGTGGGTCGCGCTCGCGTCATCGACATTCAATGCTGCAGATCGCGCCGTGCGCTCGACCCTCCTGTCGTCGCTGCGGAGCCTCATCTTCGCCATTCCGGCGGCATACATCGGCAGGAGCCTGCTGGGCCTCGAGGGGGTCTTCATTGGCCTCGTGTCGTCGTCATTCCTCGCGGCGCTCGTGGGGGCACGGTGGCTGTGGAGACTTCTCGATGAGCAGCGAGGCCCACGGGGAGAACGCGGCGAGAGGATTGCCGTCGCGGAGGAGACCTCGATCCTCGACGACCCCACCTTGGCTCGTTCCCTCCTCCAAGGTCTACCGGAAGTGCTCAGCCTCGAAGAGATGGAGCTGTTCCGCGTCCGGCGCAATGCCACAGGCTTCTTCGCAGGCTACTGTGAACTCGGCCACCTGCATCGCGATGGACGCTTCGATGTGCCCTTGCCCCTAGAGGTGGGCGACAACCTGGTCGCGCGCGGGCTCGTGGTCCCTCACCGTCATCATAACGAGAGCGGCTGGTACACGCTTACCTTGCGGGACCCCGACGATATCCCTCGTGCGCTCTGGCTCCTTCGCTTCACGCACTTGCTCTACGAGTTCAGCCAGAGAGGGCCCGGAGATCCGGTGACCCAGGCAGAGCTCGCTCCCTTCGTGCTCAGCGCGCGCTGTCTCGACGCTGTGGCGGCCGCTACGGGCCGCTGGGGCTTGGCCTTGGTGCCGCGCTGAGCACGAGGCTGGCGCGCCCGCTTCAGGACGAAAGGTGCTCTGTCCTCATCTCGCGGGGACCATTTCGCCGACCACATCTCGCGCCGCGCGGGTGACGCCAGCGGCCACGGGCAGCCGACTCTCGTGCCGCCGCAGAAGTTGCGCCGCGGATGTTGCTTAACTAACTAAAAAATATAGGCAAATTTCTCAACTTCAGGGCGCCCTTAGCCCTTCTGCCAGAGCCCCGTGGGTGCTAGGAAACCTCTCCTTGGCGCGCGCAGCACCGAGCGAGGAGCGAAACCCCAGTGACGAACACCACCGTGACCGAAGCTGTGCCGACCCGCGACGTCGGGGTCGAGTACGACGCCTCCGCCATCAAGGTCCTCGAGGGCCTCGAGGCCGTGCGCAAGCGGCCTGGCATGTACATCGGCGATACGGACGACGGCTCTGGGT
>JBMTAX010000792.1:0-1878 GCA_049429145.1 Myxococcota bacterium | reverse complement strand
CAGACAGATCTCCATTATAGTAGCGGAAGGTCATGCGAAGTCACAGAAAAAGCGAGCGGATCGAAAAAACGACGCGCTTTCTCGATCCGCGCCCCGACCTCGAGCAGGGGCTCGCGCGACCCGTCTACAGGGCAATCCGCGTTGTGCCCGGCGGCCTGGCCGGAGGCGCGCCTCCCGCTGCACCGCTCCTTGCATTTGTGGCCCGCGATCAGCGGCGTCATCGTGCCGCACGTATCGTGGCGCACCGGCTGCATCCCGGGATCGAGCTGGAGCGCAGGAGGCAGAGCAAGCCACTTTTCGCGGTGAGGGGCGAGTAGACCTCAGGGAGCTCGCTACCCGGTGACATTTCGTTGTGCCTCGCTGGAATACCCGGTGGGACGAGCAAACTGCTGAGTGTGCCCGAGGGGGCAGCGATGCCTTGGCGTCCTTGGGGCGCCGTCGTGGCCTCGCCGTCGTCAGAGCCCGAAGGCGAGTTCAGGTGGGGCGCGTGAGTGCGCGACCTCGGGTGGTGTGTCGGGCAATTCGAGGTGGCGGAGAATCTTCCGGATGACGGCTGCGTGCTGCATCACGGCGAGGACGCGCATAGGTCCTTCGGGTGTGCCGCAGCGGCGCGCCTGTATGCCGAAGGTGCGCCGCAAGAGCTCCTGCCGGGGAGGCGAGGACGGGGCAGCGGTGGCCTTTGCGGCAGGACGTGGAGGAAGAAGCCTATCGGAAAGGGGATGGCCTTTCGCCGGTTGCGGGGGGAGTGGCGTCGGTCGCAGGTGTCGTCGTCGTTGGTCTGCGCCACGCGCTTTGTGGCGAAGTTTGCTGCTGCTGGCGAGTATGCAATGGCAGCGCGTGAGATGGTTCATGAGCGGTGGGAGGAGAGGGCGATGCGGGCGTAACGCTCTTGTCCCGTGACGACGAGCGGGGGCTCTTCTTGGGCCTGTAGGCAAAGCGCCCGTCAGGGAGCATGGCGAGGCGGGCGTTTTTGAGGCCGCCGCGGGCGCCGTAGTGACAGAGGCGGAAGAGGGCTTTCCGGTCGCTCCCGCGCACATAGGTGGCTGCGTGGAGGGAGAAGCACTCTCGGTGTACGCAGAGCCTCTTCGGGCTCGACGTCTCATCGACGAGGGAGACTTCTCGGGGAACAGTCCGCTGCGACACCAGGGTAAGGACGTCGTGGGCGAGGTCTGAGGCGTCACCAGTGAACGCTTCCTCGAGGGGGACTGCGACGCGACGGCTGGTCATCTCGAGGATGGGGGCGATATCGTCATCCATACGTGCATGGCGCGGGTGAAACGTCCCATCATCGTCGAAGACGTCGTCGCCTACCATGATGTGAAAGTGCATGTTGAGACGCAGCGCGGAAGGGAAGCGCTGCACGAAGGTGAAGGCGCCTGTGTGGCCTCGTGTGCCTCAATGCTTCCCTTCGTACCGGAGGAGAACGAAGGCGGACCTCGTGACGGCGTCGAGGACCTTGGTGAGGCGCCGAGGGCTTTGTGCGAGCAGCACGCGCATGCGCCGCGGCGAGGTGGGCACCCGTTGGCGGTAGGGGACCTTCAGGAGCACCTTCTCCACGAGGTGGTGGGCCATGTCGAGGGCGCGGCGCGAGGTGCAGGAGGGGCAGATACCTCGTCCTTTCCACGACATCGTCTGCGCCGTGATGAACGACGAAATCCTTCGTTGCTCAAGTGCTGTCAGCAATGACCTGCCAACGCCAGCGCACGCGTGCGACTTCCTTGGGCTAAAGGCCGGTGACCGCTTGTGCCTATGTGGCGCCCGCAGGAAGCGAACCCTCGAGGCCGGCTGCACGTCCAAGGTCGTGCTCGCCGGCAAGAACGAGCTTTCGCTGCAGCTCGTGCCGCTTGAGGTGCGGTTCGCCCACGACATCGACGGGCT
>JBMTAX010000791.1:0-1879 GCA_049429145.1 Myxococcota bacterium | reverse complement strand
AAAGGCAGTCACCAGGTTCGATAGGCGCCGTGCCTCTCTGCTGACGATCCCCACCATGCGCACCGTTTCGTCCGCGGGCGTCGGCGTACTGCGCTGCGCATCCTGCTCCATCAGCTCCAGGCACCCGATCATTGCCGCGAGGGGGTTGCGGATTTCATGGGCGAGCCGCGCAGACATGCGCCCCATCGAGGCAAAGCGCACAGAGCGATCGAGCTCTCGCTCCAGGTGTCGTAGTTCGGTGAGATCCTGAAAGACCACCACCTCCCCGACAAGGCCGCGGACGCCGTGGAGCGACGCGACACTTCCCCCCAGCACGCGCTCTTGTCTTCCGAGGGTGACGTCAAGTTCGAACCGTCGCGTGGGTGTAGAGATTCCCTGCAGCAGCTGGTGCAAAGGCTGTCCAATGACTTCGTTGGCCGAGCGACCCACTAGTTCCTCTGGCGACTGCCCCAAGATCGCAGCTCCTGCCTCGTTGACGTAAAGAACCCGCCGACCACTGTCTACGGTGAGGACCCCAGAGGGCAGACTGCTGAGCACGGCGGCGTGCAGTTCCTCGAGCAGGACGAGGTCTGCTTCCGTGCTTCGTAAGTTTTCGCTGGCGCTGCGCAGCTGGTCGGTAAGGTACCCCGCCAAGACAGCCACCAGGGAGAGCCCGAGGACGTTGGTGAGATAGGGAGGACCCGCTTCAGCGAGGCTGGTCTTTCCGAGTCCAAGGAACTCCGCGAGCAGGAGTACGCTAAAGAGCGCCACGCACTCGACGGTCACCAACAGCACCTGGCGACGACTGACGAGCGCGGCGGCAGCGAGGACCGTAAGGAAGTACAGGAAGGAGAGGGCAGAGGTCAGGCCACCGGTGGCGTGACACAGAACCGTCGCGAACAAGGCGTCCCAGAGGAGCTGCAGATGGGTGAGCGCGAGAATGCCCCGGTTGCCTTGGTAGCGCAGCCACAGAGAGCCGACGAGCACCACCACGAAGCTGAGTCCGCAGGCGATGTACACCTCGACGGCATCTCTCGCGAACAGGGCATCCTCGTTGCCCGCGCGTTGCGCGACTGCGCCGAGCAAGACCGTCATCACCACGACCGAGCGGAAGAGCATCAGCCACGTGAGGCGGCTCGCCAGGACGCTCTCGGCGCTTTTGCTTTCGCCGCGGTGCTCGTCCCTCGTGCCCCCTGCTGGGGAGACGGTGTCGCCCATGCCCTACACCCTTCCCGTCGCGCCTCCTGACCGCGAGCACCCTCTCGACGTCAGGAGATGCTGCCGGCGATGGTGAAGATCGGGAGATACATCGCGATGAGGAACCCGCCGAGGATCACCGCGAGGAAGACCATGATGATGGGCTCGAGCAGGGAGGTGAGGCCCGCCACCGCAGCGTCGACCTCTTCCTCATAAAAGTCAGCGATCTTCGAGAGCATGGTGTCCATGGCGCCGGTGCTCTCGCCGATGCTGACCATCTGGCACACCATGGTGGGGAAGATGCCGGTCTCTTGCAGTGGCTCAGCGACGGTCTTGCCTTCGGCTACCCGCGCTCTCGCATACAGGATGCCCTCGGCGACGATCATGTTGCCGGAAGCCTTGGACACGATCTCCAGGGCGTCGAGGATGGGTACGCCTGAGCTCAGCATGGTGCCCATGGTGCGGGTGAAGCGCGACACCGAGGTCTTGCGGATCAGAGGTCCGAAGATCGGCATCCCGAGAGCGATGCGATCAAGCATCTTGCGCGTCGGTTTGTTCTTCCGCAGGTAGACGAAAGTCCCGACCAGCGCCGCAGGGGTCAGGATGAACAGGTACCAGTGTTCGACGCTCCAGTTGGAGAGGTCGATGACCATCTGGGTGGGCAGCGGCAGCTCGCCGCCGAAGTCTTGAAACATCTTCTCGA
>JBMTAX010000790.1:0-1884 GCA_049429145.1 Myxococcota bacterium | reverse complement strand
CCGCCTGCTGCCCTAGCGCCATTTGGGATGGTCTCGCCGGCCGCCACGGCGCCGTCGTCGCCATTCTCGCCACCGTCGTGGTCGGTACCGCCGGCTGCCCCATCGCCATTCCAATCGCCCTCATCGGTGCCGACCGGCCCATTTCCACAGCCGTCCCCCTCGCCGTTTTCACCCACGGAACCGTTGCCTGCCGCGCCCGCAACCTCCGCGGCGGCCACCGAACCGACTTGGGGGGGCGGCCCGGTAGGGGCCGACCCCTTTGGCGGTCCCGCTGTGCCGGACCACTTCGGTCCCCCCGTCGGAGCAGACCCCTTTGGGGGGGGAGCAGTGCACGCTGCCATCGGTGGTGCCGCGGGCACAGACCCTTTCGGTGACAGCCTCGGGGATGACCCCTTCGCTGACGCCTTCGAATCTGTGGAGATCAGCGACGCCTTTGTCACTGCGCCCGCATCGTCGGACCGGTCACCAGGCGCGGGCCTCATCGCGGGTGGTGTCGTGCCTCAACAGGTGCCTCCCTACGTGCAAGCACCTGGCTCTGAGTTCGGGGCTCCGTCCTCCTACCCGCAGCCACAGGCGGCAACTCCCACGAACAGCGCGGCGAATTCATTACCTCCTGGTTCGCTTGCGGCCGAGGCCCGCCCCCAAAAAGTATCCTCCAAAGTCCCGGCGAAACGTCGAGGGGGGGCTGCCCCAGGACGGCTCGCTCCTCTCCTCGGGCACCTGTTCTCCACGCTGCGTCCCGTCGTGACGGTCGTGGTGCAGGTGGTCCTCCTCGTCTTCTTTCTCACGGTTTCCGTGCTGTGGGCGCGCGGCGGGGTCATCGTGGACCTATGGGAGGGGCGGGCGCTGGCAGTGATCCTCGGCAAGTCCGTCGCTGGCATAGACGCCGACCCACGGCTGCGCATCGAGGGGATTGCCGTGACGCGATATCCAACGCCACAGTTGCCTCAGCTCGTTGTCGTCAGCGGGCTCGTGCGGAACATCAGCACTGAGGTGGTTCCCGGTGTTCACGTGGAGGCTCGTCTCGGGTCCGGCACCGGGCTGAAAGCCTGGGCGGGCACTCCGCCGGGCGGGCTGGAGCTCATCGCCGCTGCCCATGATGCAGCGGCGCTTGCGTGGAACGAACGACTCCCCCAGGGCGGGGCCTTGGTGCCCGAGCAGGCGGTCCCGTTTGCCGTGGTGTTCCCCTCCGGTGTCGACGGCGCAAGGGCGTCCCTGCGGGCGAAGGTCGCGACGCCTCCGGCCCCTCCGGCGCTCCCCAAAGCGCTTCCCGGAGCCAACGCGCCACTGGAACCTCAAGGGGAACGCACCCGCAAAGTGAAAAAAGGCCGAGAGCGCGATGGGGGACCAGAGGTGCCCGTCACCCACCAGGTCGGAACTGGGAAGGCCCCGAAGGAGAAGAGGCGCCGGATGCCCTCGGCAGCGGCGGGAGCGAAAAAACGTCGGGCAACGTCATCCGTATCGTCGTCGCCCGATTCCCCGTGAGCGTGGGGCCATGCGTGAACGCAATCCTCCATGGCGTCTTTGGTGCACGCTTGTGACGCAGCCCGGAGGAGGGGGCTCTGATGACCGAGTTCCGTGAAGAGTCACTCTTCTCCCTCGCGGCGCCGCTGGCCATCGAGACCCTCGGGCGGTGGTTGCAGGGCATTCCTCGCGGCGCTCCACGGGTCCTCTATCTTGACAGGCAGCTTCAGCCGGGACCCGAGCGGGCGCTGGTTCGGCTGATCGCCTGTGCCCAACGGGAGGCGGCTGCTGGCAGCGTCGAGGGGCGTGTGTTGATCGATACGTTTGGTCAGCTGCTCGCCGAACAGCTTCTCTCCGATGACAAACGCAGCTCGCTCATCGATGCCGCCCTCGAGCTCTGCGAGCATGGGGTGGTGAACT
>JBMTAX010000789.1:0-1885 GCA_049429145.1 Myxococcota bacterium | reverse complement strand
GGTGCTACGGCGACGAGGAGAGCTCCACCCCCGCCTGTTCCCCTGGGTGCTTCTCGAGAGCAGCGTGTACGCAGTGCTTTTCGGCACCGTCGTAAACACACTGGTGCAATGGCTTGGCCTCGGTGCGTTGCTCGCGGCAGGATTCGGGCCTGGCAATGCGCTCGTGATGTCGATGGGGGCTGGGCTCTACGAAGAGGTGGTATTCCGCCTTCTGCTGATGGGCGGCCTTTACCGGCTGCTATCCCTGCGTTCGGGACCCACTTGGTGGGCCGGCGTGCTCTCGTTGCTCGTGTCCAGCTTCGTGTTCTCTGCGATACATCACGTTGGCAGCCTCGGTGAGGCGTTTACACTGTCGGCCTTCATTTTCCGCTTTGTCGCTGGCGCGGTGCTCGCTGCGATCTATGCCCTGCGAGGGCTCGGGGTCGCGGTGTACACGCACGCGATTTACGACGTCATCGTGCTCGTCGTTCTCGCCAACTGAAATCCGCAAAATGACAAAGCGGGTCGTCCCCTTGGGGAAGACCCGCTTCAGAGGCGAGGCCTCACGGCACGAAGCCGGAGACGATTCAGCCAGCGTCAGCCATGCCGGCGTCGGCGGAGTCGCCAGCGGGGCAGGCGGTGAGGCTGAGGGCAGCGAGGGCGAGGCTTGCAACGAGGATGAGCTTCTTCATGATTCTTCTCCAAGGTCAGGGTGTTCCGGGGTGACCCTTGCCGGTGGACATAAACACGATTTCAGGAGCGAAGCAAATAAAGAAACAGGCTTTTTTCACTAGGCTATGACGTCTTTGTCACTCGAGGAGGCGGCAGCAGGGGCCACCTCGCTGCTCCGACCAGTCGTCTACGCGGCGGCTTCTCGTCGACGAACCCAACTGCCGCGCCAGGGCCCGCGGGGGTACGCTGGTTCGGTGGTCTGTAGCCGAGGGTTTGTGGCCCCTGGCGGCGGGAGACAGTCACGGGCCGAGCGCCCCATCCGGGTCCCGGCAAAACACACGAGACGGGCAGCCCCGGCCACAACCCTAGTTAGGGGATAAGTTTCGTCGCTCCTTCTGAAGCGAGCCGTCGTTCGAAGTCCTCAATGGTGCGACGGAGCCCCACGCGAAGCTCTACCTGTGGTGTCCAGCCAAGCCATTTCTGCGCCCGCTCGATATCTGGTCGTCGACGGACTGGGTCGTCCGTTGGCAGAGGGCGATGGACGAGCTCGCTCTTGCTGCCCGTGAGCTCGACCACGAGTTCGGCAAGTTCGCGAATGGTGAATTCCGCGGGGTTGCCGAGGTTAACGGGTCCGGTTTGCTCACCGTCCATCATCCGCACGAGCCCCTCGACGAGGTCAGTGACAAAACAGAAGGAGCGGGTCTGGCTTCCATCCCCGTAGAGAGTGATGGGGTCTCCGCGCAGCGCCTGCACGATGAAGTTCGAGACGACTCGCCCATCATCGAACTGCATGCGGGGGCCGTAGGTATTGAAGATGCGCACGACCCGCACCTGCACCCCATTCTGTCGGTGGTAGTCGAAGCACAAGGTCTCCGCCACCCGCTTGCCCTCGTCATAACAGCTGCGGGGCCCAATGGGATTGACATGTCCCCAGTAGTCCTCCCGCTGGGGGTGCTCGAGAGGGTCGCCGTACACTTCGCTCGTCGACGCATGCAGTAGCCGGGCGCGCACCCGCTTGGCGAGGCCCAGCATATGAAGGGTGCCGAGAACGTTGGTCTTCACCGTCTTCACGGGGTTGTACTGATAGTGCACCGGGGAGGCCGGGCACGCGAGATGAAAAATACGATCGACCTCCAGCAACAAGGGCTCGGTCACGTCGTGACGCATCCACTCGAAACGACGAAGGTCACGACACGAATCGAGGTTGTCTTTTCGCCCCGTGAAAAGGTTGTCG
>JBMTAX010000788.1:0-1887 GCA_049429145.1 Myxococcota bacterium | reverse complement strand
CGGCACGACAGGGGGTGGACGGGGCAGACGGCGCCGCGCCCGCCGGCGACGAGCTCGTGGTCATCGAGCGGGTCGGGGAGGGGCCCGAAGTACTCTCCGTGTACGCTGTCGAAGAGGGACGACTACGTCGCGTCGCGTGGTCCCTGCTGAGCACGGCGGGCGCAGGCAGGCGCGTCGTCGGCGATGCCTTCGTTCGGGAGGCCGATGGCGAACCAGGTTTCGAACTCGCCCTTCGTCGCTATGAACAGCGAACTCTAGGTGACGCCGTCTGCGACCTCTCGTTGCGCGTGGAGGTGCTGGACTTGCGCGCACCTACGCCGCGGCGCCTCGACGAGGGTTGGGCCGAAGCGATGGCGGCAGCAGAGTCCTCCGGCGGGGCGCGCGCGACCGTCGAACTCATCACCACCCTCGACTCCCTCGACGACGTGGAGCAGGCCTCGAGGATCTGTGCGGCCTACCTCGCTCGAGGGCGTGATCCGCAGCTCGCTTCTGTCTGCCTTCAGCGGGTGCGTGCCCTGGCAGAAGACGGGGCGGTGCTCGAAGCGCTGCACGCAGCTGCCCACTTGTCGTCGATAGCACCCTCGTTGCGTGCCGCGGTGGCGTCGTCCTTGTACCTTCTCGCACGCCGCTTGGGCGACCTCCCCGGACTCACCACGACGCGAAGGTCTTGCGCGGAGCGCCCCCTGGGGCGGGCGGGGGAGGCGGCCGATCCGCGGATGTTGCATGCGAAGGCTCGTGACGCTCGCCGGTTGCATCCCTCCCTCGAAGACGTCAGCCCAGTGTTCTTCACGACGGCGACGCGAGACTTTGGGCCATCGACCCCCCTGGGCACGATCGCCACGGCTTGGCTGAAGAGCCTCGCCCGCGAGGCCCCGGCGCATTACGCGCGGCTCATCATGGGGGCGAAGGACCCGGCGTCGACGGAGCCTGCGCAGGCAAGCCCCGAGAGCTCCCTCGCCGACGGTGGCCGGTCCCCCGACGTGGCGCAAACCAGTGCCGAGGGTGTCGGGCTACCCCTTCCTCCGGTGGACAACGCGCCCGTGGTCGGGGAGAAGGACCCATGAAGATCACGGCGAACATGGTGACCGTCGGCCGTATCGCGTTGCTTCCGCTTCCCACGGCGGTGCTCGTCTTCGGCAATACCTTTCAAGTGTGGCTCGCCACCGTGTTCGCCATCGCCCTTGGAGCCACCGACGCCGTCGATGGGTACCTTGCTCGACGAGACGGCCCCACGGTGCTCGGCGCGCTTCTCGATCCCGTGGCCGACAAGCTGTTCCTCGCCGCGTTTCTCTTGCCCATCACCGCGAAGCACCACGCAGCCTTTTGGGTGGTCTCCCTTATCTTTTTGCGCGAGCTCCTCATCACCGCGCTGCGCACCTCGATGGAGCTGCGGTCAGAACGGCTGAAGACGAGTCAGCTCGGCAAGTTGAAGACGGTGGTGCAGATGGGCGGGCTCGCGATCTACGTCTTCCTGCTGTACACTGAAGAGCCGTTCCCGAAGGTCTTGAACGCCATGGGCGTCGTGGGCCTGCTGGTGGTGCTCCTGGTATACGCCCTGCGGCGCCGGCCCGCACCGCATTGGGTTGCCCCCGCGTTTTGTCTGTGGGGCCTGGTGCTCGGCGCCACGTTCTTTCTGGCCGTGGAAGTCGTCACCTTTTGGGTCTTCCTCGTCATCACGCTGGTGACGTGGGTGAGTGGGGCCGATTACCTGCTAGGCGCCGCACGCGCGTACCGAGAGGTCTCCCTCAGCCGCGACGAGGGAGTGCGCCTCTTTTGGGCCCTCGCCAACGGCGCTGCGCTTGTCATGGTGTATCGGCACCCTGAGACGCTGCTGCCCGTGATGCTGATGCTTGCCGCGCTCCACTCGCTCGGGGGCTTCGACCAACT
>JBMTAX010000787.1:0-1892 GCA_049429145.1 Myxococcota bacterium | reverse complement strand
AGACTTCGTCGCCGCAGACTTCGTCACCGCAGACTTCGTCGCCGCAGACTTCGTCACCGCAGACTTCGTCGCCGCAGACTTCGTCGCCGCAGACTTCGTCGCCGCAGACTTCGTCGCCGGAGCCTTCGTCGCCGGAGCCTTCGTCGCCGCAGACTTCGGCGCCGGAGCCTTCGTCTCCGCAGACTTCGTCGTTGCAGACTTCGGCGCCGCGGACTTCGTCGCCGGAGCCTTCTTCACTTTGCCCGCGTCGCCTCCAGGGAGCGAGGGCTTTCGAGCGGGGGTACGGGAAGGGGACTTTTTGACGGCCACAGGCAACTCCTCAGACCGGCACAAGCTAGCGCATGACGCCCTGAGTCAAAACGCAAAACCAGGGTGGGAAGGGCATCCCGGGGGCGCTCGAACCGGCTGCGCCCTCCGTCATCGGGCCGACCCCTTTACTTTTGAAGCGCCAAGGCGCGGGGGAGAGCCGAAACCCTTGTCCAAGGAACAGCACGCGGCGTGCGCCCAAAGAAGGGAACAGCGATGACACTGCCACTCGTCCTCGACGCGAAAAGCGGGACCTGGAGCCTCAGCGGTGGTGAGCTCGATCGTCTCTCGCCCTCCACCGACGCCGCAAGTGCCCCCCCACCCGCTTCGCCCCGCGCACCCATCGATCAGGTCGAGCGAGAGACCGCGGTGGCCAGGCTGCCGTTTGCGGTCCCGCTCACCGCATCCCCCTCGGCAGCCACCGCCGCCCCCCGTCCCTCGGTGTCTCGGGGGCTACGACGGGCCTCAAATCCATCGTTTCTTCCGGGGAGTGCCGCTTCGAGCCCGCCGACCCAACGATACGGTTCACGCAACGCTCACGTCGTGGACCTGCAGCAGAAGTTGCAGCGTGCCGGCTACGACGTGGGCCCGGTCGATGGCATCTTTGGCGCGAAGACCGAAGCCGCCGTGGTTTCTTACCAGCGCGCCCGAGGTCTCGACGTCGACGGAATTGTCGGGCCACAAACCTGGGGCTCACTCGGGACGTCTGCTGGCAGCCCGACGACGTCGACACCCCGAGCCCCGGCAGCGCCCGCGGCGCCGAGCCAAACAGCCAGTTCATCGACGCCGATGGGTACCCACGCGCGGCTGAGCGAGCAGTACAGCAGCCCCGGGGGATACAACGCGGTACGCAGCGCGGTGCGACGCTTCTACCCACCGGATCGCGACAATGGCTGTGTCGCGTATATGTCGGAGGCACTTCGACAGGTGGGCGTCCCCGTACCGAAGACCGCTGACGCGAGCGGCAGCAGCATCTCCCTCGTCACGAAGCCTTTCTCGAACTACCTCGAGAACAAACTTGGCTGGCAGCGCATCCACTCGGCCGCTGACCTGCGCCCCGGCGACGTGTGCTTCACCCGCGATAACCCTTCCTACCCGGGGTACCCCGCGCACACCTTCATGTTCCAAGGCTGGAAAGATCAGGCTCGCGGCATCGCATGGGTCGTTGACAACCAAGACAATGTGCATCCGCGCAACATCCACGTTGACGATTTCGGCAACTATAATTTCACACCCTTCCGCTATGCGCTGCGCGCCCCGAACGGTTGAGAGGGGCAGAAGAGTGGCGTGACGTTACCGGTCTGCCGTGTGATCTGGCGAAGGCAAGAGGAACCCTGTGCTAGCCTGAGGCGTGGGCAAATGGATGGTCCTGTGCCTTTGGCTCGGCAGCGGCTGTGGTGGGTTCACAGACCTAGGTACTCCCTGCAATGACAACGATGACTGCCCCTCACCAGAGTGGTGCTCGCGCGGGCGCTGCAGTCGCACTGACCCGCCTGAGAATGGTCCGCCTGCAGAGGATGCCGCGGTACCACGCTGTGGCGACGGGATTGTAAACGCCCCTACGGAGTCGTGTGACGACGGCAACG
>JBMTAX010000786.1:0-1893 GCA_049429145.1 Myxococcota bacterium | reverse complement strand
CCACCGTCAGAGCAGCACAACCAAACCTTCGCTACCAGTCGGACGCCGCGCCCACTGACCCTCGCTATCGGGAGCAATACGCCCATCGCATCACACACGCCGAGGAGGCATGGGCCATTTCCACGGGCGACCGAGGCATCGTAGTGGCTGTCGTCGGAGATGGGCTCGAGTTGGAGCACCCTGACCTGCGCGGCAACCTCTGGCGGAATGAGGGGGAGTTGCTCGACGGAATCGACAATGATGGCAATGGATTCATCGACGATATTCACGGTTACGACTTTCGCGACGGCGACGGAGATCCGAATACCTCGGAGCAGCACGAGACGAGTGTGGCGGGGGTCGTTGGTGCAGAAGGAGGGAATGGGCTCGGCATCGCTGGCATCGCTTGGCAAGTCTCCCTGATGGCGATCCGTATCGAACGCGACAGCGTCGGAATGTCACGTGCCATTCATTACGCCATCGACGAAGGGGCCGATGTCATCAACCTCAGCATGAGCAGCCCGACGGGATATCGCGACAGTATGGTGACAGAGGCCCTCGCGCGAGCTGAGGCGGCCAATGTGGTGGTGGTGGCAAGTGCTGGCAACGCTGGCAATGATGTTCCTCGTTATCCTGCGGCCTTTCCCACGGTGCTCGGGGTGGCCGCCACTGACGCCAATGATCGCCGAGCCAGTTATTCTTGTTTCGGATCATGGGTAGACCTCGCAGCGCCTGGGGACGGCGTCTTGACGACGTACCCCGGCGGCCGCTGGGATGCTGCAGGAGGAACATCATTTGCCGCGCCATACGTCGCTGGACTTGCCGCTTTGGCGCGCGCGCGAAAGCTGAATGTCAGCGCTGCCGAGCTTCGCCTTCGCCTGCGCGAGACCGGTGATACGCCCATCAGCGACGTCAACATCGGTCGCCGGGTCAACGCCGCGCGCCTACTGGGCGGTGAGCCTCAACAAACCTGTGGGAACTCCTCCTGTGCGACGCTGCAGTGGTCTTTCACCGGGGTGCAGGGGAACGCGTGGTGGCTGCAGGTGCAGGTAGTCGGCGCTGGCACCCCGATGAGCGTCGAGGCCTCCGTCGACGGTGGGGTGTGGCGCTGGATGGAGCGGGCCGATTGGGGAGGCTATGTCGCCTCATTCTTCGTGCCTGACGGAGCGCTCGTGACCTTCCGCGCCACCGACTCTCAGGGGGCTGTGGCACTTTCGATGCCCTACCGGTGGCCTCAAGCCGAACCCGTCGAACCAGGGCAGTCCGCTTCGAGTGAAACCTCGTCACCCACTCCTCCGGCGCCAGTGCCGGAGGCTGGACCCTCAACGTCCATGGGGCTGGTCATCAGCGCATTCCGTGGCAACAACTGGTGGCTGGAGGCGACCCCCGTGTCGTCTCGAGCCGTGTCCTCGTTATCGGTGAGCATCGATGGCGGCATTCTTCAGCCTCTTCGTCCCACCACTTGGGGACCGTGGGTCGGCGGACTGCACATGCCAGACGGCGTCTATTTGAACTTCGAAGCCGTACTCGACGACGGCAGCATCGTGTCGTCGCCGAGCTATCGCTGGCCAGAGGGAACCCTAGCCATTGCGGAAGAATCGACATCGATAGTTCCGACAGAAAGCGCATCGCCGCTCGAAGCGTCATTCTCGCCCGCTCGCTCGAACAATTGGTGGCTCGAGGTGGACATCTCCGCGAGCGCCGCTCTCGTGGCGGTGCACGTTCGCGTCGACCAGGGCGCGTGGGTGCCGCTTCGACCCACCACATGGGGCCCCTGGGTGGAAGCCCTTTATATGCCATCGGGGAGCATTCTGGAGTTTCGGGCCCGCGACCTCGATGGGAACGAGGCATTCTCCCCAGTGTTTCCTTGGCTTCCATGAGTGCTGCATTGAGTTTGCCCATCGTGTGTTATGG
>JBMTAX010000785.1:0-1894 GCA_049429145.1 Myxococcota bacterium | reverse complement strand
GTGTATCCTGCAAGGCCAAAGTCGCGAGGGGCCCGCTGCTGCGGTGATGGGCCACCATGGCCTCGATGTCGAGGTCAATGAGGGCGTCAGCATTCAAGAGCAAGGTCGGCCCGTCGAGGCCACCGAGAGCGTCGCGCATGCCAAGTGCCCCGCCGCCAGTGCCGCGCAGCACCGGCTCATGGGAGTACACGAGTTCCACGTCCCGGTAGCGGGTTCCCAGGGCCTCCTCGAGGGCTGGGTAGAGGTGATGCGTATTCAGCGCGACCCTCTTCGCTCCCGCCCGCCGCGCGTGCTCGAGTGCGAAGTGCACCAACGGGGTCCCGAGGACCTCTACCAGTGGCTTGGGTCGCTCGAGGGTCAGCGGAGCGAGCCGCGTACCGAGTCCAGCGGCGAGGATCATCGCGCGAGTCACCATGGTCTTGTTCTTTCTCCTCGGAGCCTCGGATGACCCGTGGTCCTCCGTGCTCGACCCTCCCTTTTCCCAGAGCCGGGCCCCAGGGGGCAACGGGCGTTTTGCCGGCACAAAGACTGCCTCGGTCTCGGCCTCGTCGCTGCCCCGGGCTTCCACGGCGTCGTCCAGGTGAAGTCCAGGTTTGGGCCTGGGCCGGCTCGCTCGAGTCGAGGCCGTTTACATCGAGTTCATCCCCGGCTTTAAGCGATCTTGAACATTCCACCCACGCTGAAGGTACCCACCGATGGCCGAGCTGAACCTTGCGAAGATCGAAGAACTCCTCGGGGCAGACAAGTCGCTGCTGACCCACCAGTCGAAGACGATCCCGACGTCGCGGCTGCACTTGCCCGGTCCCGACTTCATCGACCGCGTGCTCACCCACAGCGATCGCGGCCCCCATGTGCTGCGCAACCTGCAGACGATGTACAACACCGGTCGTCTCGCGGGGACCGGCTACATCTCGATTCTCCCCGTCGACCAGGGCATCGAGCACACCGCGGGGGCCTCCTTCGCGCCGAACCCGGACTACTTTGACCCCGAGAACATCGTACGCCTCGCCATCGACGGCGGGTGCAGCGCTGTGGCGTCGACCTATGGCACCCTCGGCATCGTGGCGCGCAAGTACGCGCACAAGATCCCCTTCATGCTCAAAATCAACCACAACGAGTTGATGAGCTACCCCAACACCCACGATCAGACCGTGTTCGCGTCGGTGTCTCGCGCCTTCGACATGGGCTGCGTCAGCGTGGGCGCCACCATCTACTGGGGCTCCCCGGACTCTCGTCGACAGCTGCAGGAGATCAGCCGGATCTTCGAGCAGGCCCACGAGCTCGGCATGTTCACAGTGCTGTGGTGCTACACCCGCAATGACGCCTTCAAGCAGAAGGACGTCGACTACCATCTCGCCGCGGATCTGACCGGCCAGGCGAATCACCTCGGGGTCACCATCGAGGCCGACATTATCAAGCAGAAGATGCCCGAGACCAACGCGGGCGGCTTCCAAGCGCTCAAGTTCGGCAAGACCCACGCGAAAGTTTACGAGGAGCTGTCCAGCGACAACCCCATCGACATGACCCGTTACCAGTTGGCGAACTGCTACATGGGCCGCATCGGGCTCATCAACTCGGGTGGTGCTTCGGGGGCCAACGACCTCGTCGATGCTGTGAAGACCGCGGTCATCAACAAGCGCGCTGGTGGCATGGGGCTCATCCTCGGACGCAAGGCCTTCCAGCGCCCGCTGAAAGAAGGTGTCGAACTCTTGCACGCCATCCAGGACGTCTATCTGAACCCTGGCGTCACCATCGCCTGATCGTCGTCGCCAAGAGCCAGACGCGCAGGGAGCCCACAGGGGCTCTCTTCGCGTTTGGGGCCCTCCGCGCTTTTCGCAGCAATGCCGTCTCCTCAGAGGGAGGGTCGCGTGACCTCGAAAGAGCCCGTGACCTT
>JBMTAX010000784.1:0-1894 GCA_049429145.1 Myxococcota bacterium | reverse complement strand
ATTCAAGACGCAGGGATCGCGGAGGTCGCCGACAAAGCGACCTCGAGCAACGAGATGCCCCAGAACGCGTCGTTGGACTTGCGCTCGGCAGTGGAATCGGTGACGAAGCCTCCAGCGACCGATGAGCCTCCGGCACCACCGGTCTTGGCCCGACGACGCCCTCCCTCGCGTTCCATGGTGCGACGCGACACCCCGCAGAAAACACAATCGTCTCCAGTGCCAGACGCGGCCGCCCCCCCCGCAGGACGAATTCTCATCGAACTCGACCGAGGTTGGGCCCATGCATACGCGGGAGAACAGCGCCTTTGCGAAACACCATGCACACTGGAACTACCGGCGGGGCCTCATGAGCTGCGCTTCGTCACTGGCGACGGTAAGGTGTTCATGCAGCGGGTCATCGTCAAGGCGGGTGAGGTAGTTCGCCTGGTGGTACCGACGTCGTGAAGCCGAGACATGTTAGGCCCCAGCAGAAGCCCCGGGCCAAGACATCTCGCAGATGCCCGTGAAGTAGTCGCCAAAGTTTCACGACAGCGCGGACACCATCGAGTACATTGGGGGTAGGTGAGGTTCTTGGCTCTCTCGAGTTCCTCTTGCATTCCCCAGAACATAATCGTCGTCATGATCGTCACTTGCCCCAACTGCAATGCCAAGTACCGTGTGCGAGATGAAGCCGTGCCTCCTTCAGGCGCACAGCTCCGCTGCCCCGAGTGCAGCACCATGTTTCTCGCGCGCAGACCCGCCCATCAGGAACAAGAACTAGTGGAGGCAGTAGAGCGACTCTCGCAGGCGAACCAGGACGGTGAGCAAAGGATTGCCCAACTGGAGCGACAACTCGCTGAGAGCAAGGCCCAGCGTGACGTTGCTGAACGTGAAATACGCCGGCTTCGAGAGGAGAGCGCGCACGTTCTCGCAACCAGTCAGTCGGCTCAGCGACAAGCAGAACGTCGATGTGCAGCGGCTGAGCTGGAGCTTCAGGCTGCAAGGGCAAACGAATCGCTCTTGCAGGAACTGCAGAGTGTGAGAGCGAGCCTTGCCGCTGAAGTCACGCAACTACGCCAAGAGTTGATGACTTGTCGGCAAAATTCCATCGCGCGCACCGCATTCGAGGCACTTCAACAGACGTTGGACGAGACCCGTCTCCTGCACCAGCGTCAGTCCGATGAGCGCAATGCCGACCGCGGTGTCATCGCTCATCTGCAGGAAGAGCTTCAGCGGGTTCGGGGGGCCTCAGCCAACGGGTACCTCGCCAAGCTCGAGCAAGAGCTCACGGCCGCTCGCGCCGATTTGCATGCGGCCCACGCGAATGCCGGGCCAACCGCCGTCGATAATGATTTGCGGGCCCTCGTGGAAGCGCTTTCCCCCATGCTGTGGGCTCTCGATCAGACGCTCCACTACTTGGGCCCGTTCAGTGTCTCGGAAGCGGTGCTCGCGGGTCACCTTCGCAACCTGCAGCTGCTCGCTGGGCTGCTGCGAAAGCTCGTGGAAACGGCAAACATGTCCCGGGCCCCAGGCAGGTAGCACCACCTCTCATGCGGGAGGGACGACGAAAGCGGAATCATTCGCCGTAGGCCGCCCCCTTCGCGGTTCCATGCCATGGAGCCAGAGAGCACGCAGATCAACGAGAAAGGCGGCGCGACCGTCAGGAAGCAGACTCGACCCTGCGAGCCACGGGATGGAGCGAAGAGGTTCCCCGAGTGCCTTCACGACCAGCTCCTCCTGCCCGATAACTGCGTGCACGCAATACACGACATCCCCACCAGGAGTGTCGACGAGGAGACCTACATCCTCGGTCGACGTGCCGCATTCAAGACCGATCATTTGTTCCAATGAGAAGGCGGGGAGCACACGCCCGTCGACGGCTACGCTGCGCTCCCCGTTCGCAAGATTCGAGAGC
>JBMTAX010000783.1:0-1894 GCA_049429145.1 Myxococcota bacterium | reverse complement strand
CTCGCAGGTGGCCTCTACCCCAAGGGCGCCACCTTGGCCCATGGGTCGAGGGACAGCGAGAACTACGCCCGCCAATACGACAAACACCTCGAGCAGGCGGCAAAGGGCCTAGACCCAGGCCCGCCTCGCCGTCGGGATGAGGTGGAACTGAAGGGAGCGACCGCGCAGGCGGTCTGGCAGGAGCTTTTGAGCGTGCTGAACGATCAGATGGAGCAAGCACGTCCAAACTGGATGGCGGAGGCCGCGTTCTCCAAGGGGCTGATACGCCACTATCTGCCCATCAGGGACACCTCGCAGTGGGAGGGCAAGGAGTTGCCAAAGAACTGGGCCGGAACGGCCGTAGAGCCCGCCTGGTGGGCCAAGCACTTCTCCCAGGAGGCGATCCGCGCTCGTCGTGAGCGTGGGCCGTCCTCGACCCTGCTCAAGCGCATTGGGTACATGAACCGGACCTTTGGATCGCTCTACACCCAGCAGTTCGTGCTGGAACAGCTGAAGTCAGAGCAAATCTTTGACGATGTGGCCACGGCTTCCGAGCACGCTCAGTGCGTGGTCCGGGATCGCATGTTCAGCAACGCCAAGGACTACCGCCTCGACGAGCTGCTCGAAAACCTCCCACAGGCGCAGCACAAGCGGGCCACGGAGATCTGGTGGTCAGCGGTGCGGGCCGCCGCCGACGGCGACGAAGCGGAGCGCGAAATCGGCTGAAGTGAAAAACCCCGTATGTAATACGGGGGTACAACTCACTTTTGGTATCCCCGTGAACCATCAGGTGAACGGCGGATCCAATGAGTTGGAGCACGATTAAGGGCGGAGCCCGCAGGGTGCGGGGACGCATCGCCGAGGGGCGATGTGGGCTGCGCCCATCCCACTTGCCCTGTGGTGGGCAAGTGGAACCACCCCGGACACCTCGGGGGTACAACTCACGCGTCGCTGAGAACCCTTGCAAACACTGGGCTCACGCAAGACCATTTCGACGCTCGACCCGTAAGGGTCGGTGGTCTGCTCGCTTGAGCCGAAAACGGGCTGTTTTGACCCCCCATGGACCCGGCCTGAGGACCGGGGCTCCTCCAATCCCTATGACACGAATGTCTCGGAGGGGCGGGGGGGTTGATCGTCATTGCGCACGCTTGCGTGCGACGGTGCGAGCAACGCCCACAACCCGAAGAACAAACGAAGTCAGGGCAGGAAACGTCGGCCGCGTTTCGACAGGTACGCGGTAAGGCCAGGGGCGATCAGCCCCACGAGCAGCCCACATAGAAATGCTCCCAGCACGGGGGGTACCTCCAGAACTATCCTGCCAAGGTAGCAGGGGTGGGGTATTATTCACTTACCCGACGACCAAGGGAGGCTCTGGTGCCAGAACTGCGGCAGCCACCGCTGTCTGTTTGGGAGGGTGCCGGGATCGACACCGTGCATCTCACCTATCGATCGAGCCTCTCACTGGGAGGCTTGGATCTCGCGCAGGAACTTCAAGGACTCATCGATGCGGTGGGCCTTGTTGGGGGTGCCACTCCACGCGCTCGCGGACTCCATGGTTTCGAGTGCGGCCTCTCTTTCTCCGCCGGCCTCCAACTTGATTGGACCGACGGGGACGGAGAGGGTCACAACAAGGGCTATTCAGCGCTCCAAGTCAAAGGCGATTTCTTCAAGGCGCTCGGCCCCGAAGAATCAACCCTCGCTCTTTCCTTGCTGAACGACCTGAAGCCGTACCGCTGCACGCGCATCGATGCACAGATGACGCATTGCACCGAGCCCCTGGTCCCTGAGTTGGTGAGGCTCTATCGCTCTGGTGCGCTTCGCACGAGATACAAGAAAACCTTTGAACCAAAGGGCCAAGAGCTCGCAGGTGGCCTCTACCC
Organism: Myxococcota bacterium; assembly: GCA_049429145.1. Lineage (GTDB taxonomy): Bacteria > Myxococcota > UBA727 > UBA727 > CAYLZW01 > JBMTAX01. Next base: position 35 of record JBMTAX010000783.1, on the reverse strand, counting down.
CAAGGGCGCCACCTTGGCCCATGGGTCGAGGGACA
>JBMTAX010000782.1:0-1897 GCA_049429145.1 Myxococcota bacterium | reverse complement strand
GCCTTCGAGAATGAGTTCGGCCTCGTCCCCGACCCGAGCCTGTGTGCACTGTAGCCGGGTGGGGCAGAATCGACATTCGTCGGTTTGCACACCCGGCTCGTTCCGCCGGAGGGTCTGTTCCGAGACCCTCCCCCCGTCGAGCAAAGCTCGTCCGGGTCCCCCCGCCGTCAGGTGACGAGACGTTGCGCGCCGGTCTCCGCCAGCGCGCTGACGGGGATGGCGACAGACACCCTCGCTCCCCCATCGTTGCCGCAGTCCACTTTGGCTCTCAGCTGCCGCGCCAGCGACGACACGAGGCTCCAGCCGAGGGACCGCCTTTGGCGCGCTGAGAAGTCCTCGGGGAAGCCCGGCCCCTCGTCACGCACGGTCATCGTAAACACGGCATCGCTGCGCTCGACGAGGGCGCGCACCACACAGCCTCCGTCGGGGGACCGCCCATACTTGATGGCGTTGGTCAGCAGCTCGTTGAGCACGAGGCCACAGGGTACAGCGATCTCCAGCGGAACCTCGACCACGTCTCCCTGCACGTCGAGCTGTACCTGGCGATCGCTGGACGACGCCAGCGCCTGCCCGAGCTCGCGAATGTATTCAGTCAGCTCGATGCGCGCGAGCGAGACACCGCCGTAGAGCTGTTGGTGAATGAGCGCCATGGAGCGCACTCGGTTGGCGCTCTCGAGGAACGAGGCGCGTATCTGCTCGTCCGCGACGGTGTCGCTCTGCAGCGTGAGCAGGCTCGAGATGATCTGCAGGTTGTTCTTGACCCGGTGGTAGACCTCCTTCAGGAGCGTCTCCTTTTCCTGCAACGACCTCGTCAATACCTCTTTCGCGTCGACGAGGGACTCCTCCCGTGCCCGGGCGAGCTCCATCTCACGCTGGTGATACTGCGCCGTCATGTCGAGGATGAGGCTGACCAGAAACAGCTCGCCGGCCACCACCATGCGCCGCGTGCGAAAGACCACACGCACGAACTCGTCGTCGGCACGTCGCACCCGCCCCTCGAGCTCGAGGGTATCGCCTTCGCGCAGCTCGGCCCACGCTTGCCTAAGAGCGACCGCGTCGCTCGAGTCCACGTCGACGAGCAGGGTGCGACGTGGACTCTCCCCGCCTCCGAAGAGCGCCTGCGCGGCGCCGTTCGCCTCAAGCACGTCGCCATCCTCGGTGTGCACGACCAAGGCCCCCGCCGAGGCTTCCACCGCCTTGGCGATGCGCCCCTCCACCCCTTCGCGCAAGGCGTGCGTGAGCGCATCACGGTGTACGTCTCGCTTGAGGGCCACAAAGCCTGCGATCTCCTCGGCAGCGTTGCGAAAGGCACCGAGCACAGCCTCTTGGAAGGAAAGACTCCCGTCGCTGCGCCGTCCGATCATCGAGCCACGCCAGACACCCTCGTCTTGCAAAGCCCGCATGATGCCCCGATAAAAATCAGGGTCATGGGTGTTCGCTCGAAAGAGCTCTGCGGTAGTACGGCCCACGACGTCACCCACGGCATAACCCGTGATTTGCTCGAAAGCGGGATTCACGTAGGCGAGTCGGACCTGGGCGTCGGTGATCTCCACCGAATCGCTGGTCAGCTCGACCAGGCGGCGCAACGCTCGCACATGGTCAGGTGGAAGGCGCCTGACGTCGATGTCAGAAAGGAGATGTCCCCACCTGACCAACGCCACCTCGAGCGCAGCGTTTGAAGATGGCCAGCAGAGCACATCGTCGTAGCCCGCGTCGAAGAGGCTCTTGGTTCGCTCTTCGACACCTCCCCCTTCACCACACAGGAGCGCAACGCGGAGGGAAGCATCAGCGCCCCACACCTCCTCCCCCGGTGGCGCTTCGACGAGCCAAACCTCCGCGGCTGGGGCGTCGTTCGCCCCCTCGGGGGCAAATGCGCTCACGCGCAAAGCCGCGAGCG
>JBMTAX010000781.1:0-1905 GCA_049429145.1 Myxococcota bacterium | reverse complement strand
TTCGCAGCCATCGAGGGACAGCTTGCCTGCTGGGCGGTTGTTCTCATAGGACACGTTGTATCCGTGGCAACTCGCACAGCCACGCTGCTGGGCGACGTTCATGACCCCAGCGAGTGTGTAATATTGGTTTGCCGGCGGCGTCACAGGAAGTTGACGAACTGCCCCCTGCTCAATCCAGGTTTTGATCGTCACGTATCCAGGATTGTTCGTGTCGGCGAAGGATGCGTTCGGGTGGTTGGGGGGGTCCTCGAGCAAGGGCATTGTGAGAAGCAGTGACCGCTCAGGCTCGTTCACACAGCTTTTGTACGCCGCCGCACCGCAGGTCGTGCTTGGGCTGGTGAGGGAGGCATGGACCGCGTCAGGTTGTTCATCCAGGCGAAGCACGGTGGCCCCGGGGCCGCCCTGGCGGTGGCACACATTGCATCCGTATTGGGTGAAGAGCGGATATACATCGAGGTCGAAGTTCACGAGTTCGACGATGGGTGGCGCCTCGTCGGCGGAGCGCAAAGTGACGACGCCTACTTCCCCCGCCCCCACCGTGATGAAGCGGGGTGGAAAGTTGACGGCGCTCGCGCTGTAGGCCACCCCTACATAAGCGCTCTTGTTAATGCCGATGGGGACGTCGAAAAGAATAAATCCACCTGCCGCCGCAGTGTCCGAGGCGTCGCTGGTAGAGCCGATAAGCTTGCCGGCGGGATTGGCTTCGAGGAAGCATGCCTTCGCAACTCCGCTCTGGTCTTGTCCCGCGACCTCAACGGTTAGTCGAGACTTGGTAATGCCGCCGACGCCAGCCCCATTGACGTCCCGCAGAAAACCCAAATAGGTCGCCTTTCCCCCTGAGGCGGCGTCAAATGCCGTGGTTGTTGCGTAAGCACCGCATTCGACGGCGGCCTGACGGAGCCAGGAATACCGGACCATATAGGTATTCTGCTCGTTCGAGACGGTCGTCCCCACCTCTGCCCCAACGATGGTCCGGTAGGACGATCGCTCCGTTTCCCCCGCGAGCGCTCCACCCGGCGAATACAGAGCTTCATTACCTGCTTTCGGTACAAAGCCTGCTTTGAGGAAGAAACTCGATTGAGGGGGAAGACCATTCACACGGTAGGCACCAGCTGCATCGGCTAGGCTGGTGGGGCAAGCGGCACCGTCGCACTCCACCGCAATCGCGTTGACCTCGATGTAGCTCACGGGCTGCGTCGTCGGGTTCGTCCAGGCCGGGTCGAGCACCTTGCCCTGCAGCTCCACTTCGTCAGGGGGAGGCGGAGGCTCCTCGAGACAGACGGCGCTACAGCCATCGCCGTTTTGTGTGTCGCCCTCGTCACATTCCTCAATGCCCTGAAGAATGAAGTTGTCGCCGCAGATGTTGTAGGTGCAGTCATTTTTGCATGCATTGGTCTGTAGCTGATCCGCGTCGTCACACTCCTCATAAGTGTCGATGCGTCCATCGCCACAGATGGTCTCGGTACCCGCGTCCATGACCGCCGGAATTCCCGCATCGGCCGGTCCTGCATCTCCTGCGGGACGAGGGTCTTCGCCACCGCCTGTGCAACCAAGGGGCAGCAAGCACGGGAGACCCCACGAAACAAGAAGAGACCAGCGCAGCATGAAGCACTCCACCATTTTGATTCCCCCGCAGGAAGCGACGGGGGACAGAGAACCCGTAACCCAGGACACACCCTACCTCGATCCCGGGCAGCTTGCGTTTGGCTGTCTCTGTCTGAAACCCAAGGCACCCGAAGTGGGGTACGGAAAAGCACATCATGGAGCGGACAGCGGGGCTTCGAAGAGGATATGACCAGAGCGGAGGCGTGCATGACCACCGACCGATCAGACTCCCCCGACGAAGAGGCCCCCCGCACGGGCCGGTTCTCGCGCCTCGCTCGTCTGTCGGGCCTCGGTGCTGGC
>JBMTAX010000780.1:0-1918 GCA_049429145.1 Myxococcota bacterium | reverse complement strand
CTACCTCGGCGCCAACCTCCACGGCCACTGCCCACCCTGCTTCGTGGTCGGCACCCGCGGGCTGGCTCCCCTCCCGCACTCACAGCGGTTCTAGTGCTCGCACGGAGGGAAGACACACGGCTGAGGGGAACAGTCGCTCCCGCGGGTTTTTGTCCCGCCTGCTTTTTTCTGCAGGGGCACCAGACGAGCTTTTTTCGACGGGGCGGAGGGTCTGGAAATAGACCCTCCCGCGGAACGAACCGGGTGGGCAGATCAACCAATGTCGATTTTGCCTCACCCTTGCTGCTACGCGTCTGCGCTCGGGGGCGGAGCGCCGTCTGCACTGACCTCGGCGGCGGCCGTACGCGTGCGACGTTTGCGCCGAGGCTTCGCGCCGTCGTCGACGATGCCCTCTGCTGCTTCGGCTCCGCCATTCGCCGTGGCGGCGCTCCGTCGGCCACGCGGTCGCCGTGCGCTCGTGCGTCGCGGCTTGTCGCCAGTGCCGGTCGTTGCGATGTCCTCATCGCCTGCCGTGGGGGCGGTGTCGAGCGCCTCGGCGGTTTCAGCGACTTCGGGTGCTGGCTCTGCCACGACGGCGACGGCTTCGCCGCCGGCGGCGTGTAACCCCGGACCTTCATCACCCCGACTACCCGCCTCCATCGCGCGCTCAAAGGCTGCGTTTATGGGTTCGCGACGTACGGGCTCCTCTGGGGTGACCACCGCCGGTGATGTCGCCGTTCCGTTCCGTTCCGCGTGCGGGACCTCGGGGGCGTCGAGGGCCAATTCTTCCTGCTCGTCGAAATCCTCGCCGTCTCCGTCGGCATCGAGCGCGTCGTCGTTCTCTGCCGCTGCCTCTGCCGCGGCAGCGGACTCCGCGCCTTCTTCTTGGCGCTTTCGCCCGCGCCGCCGTCGTGAACGACGACGCTTCTTACGAGGTTCCTCCCCCGACGCCGCCTGCGCAGGGGCCGGGGCTTCGGCGTCCTGCAGCGCCATTTCGGGGGCATCGCCGAAGAGCGCTTCGAGCAGTGGGTCGTCGTAGTGCACGGGCCCCGTCTGCACCTCCGTTCCCGCACGCGGGCGAGGCGCATTGCTCGGCGCAGGCGCTGCTCCTTCCTCGGTTTCCCACTCCGCGGCCTCAGGTGCTTCGTCACCCTGCGCGTCGAGCTGTGCGATGGCCTCTTCCGTCTCAAGGAACACGGGCACCGGCCCGATGGAGGGAGCGGGCAGAGTGGGGCCTGTGGGGGCTGCCTCTTCCTGTCGGCCCCGACCTCTACGTCCACGGCGCCCACGGCGGTCACCGTCGAGCCGGGGATCGCGGATGGACTGCGCCGCCTCAATCCCCGCACGGCCGCGCTTCTCGTCTTCGAAGCGGACCTCGTCACCATTGAGCCGGTCGTCGCCCCACACCTCGATTTCCAGGTCGTGGTCCTGGCTGAGATCGAGCAACTCGCGTCGCTTGCGGTTATTCAAAACATTCGCCACCTCGACGGGCAGCCTGCAGATCACCCGAGACAGCTGCGCCCGCTTGGCGATGTGCGTGTGAAGCTGCCGCAACGCGGCCACAGCCAATCCTGCGGGGTCTCGCACGACTCCCGTTCCGCGGCAGTGAGCGCACGGCGTAAAGCTCACCAGTCGGTGGGCTTGCCGCAGGCGCTGCCGCGTCAGCTCGAGGGTGCCGTTCTCGCTGATGCGCCCGATCTTCACCTTGGCTTTGTCGTCGCGCATCGCCTCTTTCAGCACCCGCTCGACGTCGCGGTCGTGCCTTCGGCTCTGCATATCGATGAAGTCGACGACAATGATACCACCGAGGTCCCGCAAGCGCAGCTGTCTGGCGAGCTCACGGGCGGCCTCGAGATTCGTTTTGTAGACTGTGGCCTCGTGGTCGTCTTCTTTGGTGGACTTGCCCGAGTTCACGTCTACAGCAACGAGTGCTTCCGTT
>JBMTAX010000779.1:0-1919 GCA_049429145.1 Myxococcota bacterium | reverse complement strand
TCATCGACTCACTCGAGGAATGTGATGATGGGACGCTGAATGATGACTCCCTCGCAGATGCGTGCCGCGCTAGCTGCGCCCTCTCCGGCTGCGGCGATGGAATCGTCGATACCACAGAAGAGTGCGACCAAGGCTCCAAGAATGCTGACGATGTCGTGGATGCCTGTCGCACGTCGTGTCGGCGACCCTCTTGTGGAGATGGAGTGGTCGATTCCGATGAAGAATGTGATGAGGGGAACGCCAACTCAGACACCCGCGCAAATGCATGCCGACTCGACTGCAGGTCCGCACGGTGTGGCGATGGCACAGTAGATTTCGATGAGTCATGCGATGACGGCCCGACCAACAGCGATATCCTCGCTGACGCGTGCCGGACGACTTGCGTGCCGCCGTCGTGTGGCGACGCTGTCATCGATAGCCTCGAACAATGCGATGATGGCAACTACGAGGGCGGAGATGGGTGTAGCGCCACATGCGCCAAGGTGGAGATTTGTGGAGACAAAATCATCGATGACGGGGAGGATTGTGACGATGGAAACAACAATCCTGCCGATGGGTGTCATCAATGCCGGTCGCAATGGTTCGTTCCGGGCCAAGTCGTCTCGGGGAACGTCGAGGGGGCGGATGTTACCGGCGCCGCTATTTCAAGCCCGACGGACATCGCGTTCGATCAAGAAGGCCGCCTCTACTTCACGGAACCCGATCTACGCCGGGTGCGCCGATTGGATCGGGATGGAACGCTGAGCAATGTGATGGGGGTCGGCATTCCGGCGGCGGTGGGCAATGGTATGAGAGCCAGTGTCGCCGGCCCCGAACAGCCAACGGCGGTCGCGGTGGATGCGCAAGGGAATGTGCACGTCACATCTCGACTCGACGGCTGGGTGCTTAGCCAAACGCCAGACGGCCGCGTCCAGATCTTGGCGGGAGACGGGAGCGGGCAATACACATCCCGTTCAAGTGGTGACAGTCGCGGCAGCCCATTTGGTTATCCTGGAGGTATCGCAGTTGATGGCCTCGGACGGGTCTATGTCACCGATACACTCTCATACAGACTGTTGCGCATCCGCCCCGACAATCAATTTGAAACGCTAGCGGGGTACAAGATTCAGGCATGCAAGGACGCTTCCTCTTGCGATGCAGGGCTGCAATGCTTGTCGGGGTATTGCCACAAACAAGATGGCGCACTTCCCTTCGCATCCGGTCTCGTGGAAGGCCCCCCGGGAACATCCCGCATCGGCGCCTGCCGCAGTATCGATGTGGATGAGCAAGGCAACACTCTGCTCGCCGACGTTACAAATCATGCAATATTGCATGTCGATCCCTTCGGAGAACTCACCATAAAAGCCGGTGGGAATGGTTCTGGCTCCTTGCTCTCCACTGAGTTCGAAGGCAGGGTCGTGCCGGCGGCAGAATTGAAACTTAAGTCACCACTCGGAGTGCTATGGGACGGCGCAGGCGGGTATTATATTGCCGATAGCGGCAACAACCTGATTCTCCACGTCGACACCTCCGATACGGTACGTATCGTAGCGGGAACCGGGAGATATGGCTTCGACGGAGATGGCGATGCGCTCTCGATCAGTTTAGCCGTCCCGAGAGGAATGGCCCTCCACCCTCTCGGTGGGATCGTCTTCGCAGACACCTCAAACAACCGGATTCGCTGGTTGAACAGCAATGCGGTTGTTTCCACTCTCGCCGGAAATGGTCTGCAACCACTGGGAGACGGAGGACGGAGCGCTCTTGAATCCTACTATCGTCTCCCCCAAGCTGTTGCGACAAGTCGTTCGGGGAGGGTCCTCTTTTCCGATTTGGAATCTGGCTTTTTGTATGAGCTGCAGGAGGGACTAGACGCAACGCGAATTCCCTCCCAGTTTGGAGGGGGAGTCTCTTTCGAGAGCGACAGTGCTTGCACCTCGGAA
>JBMTAX010000778.1:0-1920 GCA_049429145.1 Myxococcota bacterium | reverse complement strand
GAGCGGGCCATCGCGCGCTCCTTCCTCGTCAGTCTCGACATGGCCCACGGGGTGCACCCAGGCCACGCCGATCTTCATGAGCCGAACCACAAGCCGCGCCTCAATGGCGGCCCGGTCATCAAGGAGCACGTCGAGCAACGGTATGCCACCGACGCAGAGACGAGCGCTCGCTTCCGGCTCGCCTGCGAGGCAGTGAGCGTTCCGTGCCAAGACTTCGTCATCCGCAGTGACCTCGCCTGCGGCAGCACCATCGGTCCCATCAGTGCCGCGGGCCTCGGCGTCCCCGCTGTCGACGTCGGCAATGCCATGCTCTCGATGCACTCCATCAGAGAACAATGTGGTGCCCGTGACGTGGAGCTGATGGGGCGTGTGCTCACCCACCTTCTCACCCATGCGGGGCAGGCGTGAAGGTCGTCGGCGTCGACGCCACGAAACTCGGTTGGGTCACGGTCACCCTCACCGATGGGAAGTTTGCGGGCGCCGAGGTGCACGGAGACTTCTCGTCGTTGTACCCGTTCGTGCGCGACGCCGCAGCCATTGGCGTCGACATCCCCATTGGCCTCGTCGAGCAGGGCAGCCGCGACGCTGACTTCGAGGTGCGCAAACTCCTCGGCGCCAGGCTCCGCTCGTCGTTGTTCATTACGCCGCCTCGCGCCGTCGTCTTCACCGAGGTGTGGAGCGAGGCCCTCGTGCTCGCCAAACAGCTGATGGGGACGGGCATCAGCAAACAGGCGTTTCATCTCTTTCCCCGCATTCGCGAGGTGGACACCTTCGCCCACGATGAGCGCATCCTCGAGGTACACCCAGAAGCCGCGTTCGCGGCGGCCAAAGGTGCCACGCTCGCGTTCTCGAAAAAGACTTGGGCGGGCGCGATGGAGCGTAGGCAACTCCTCGAGACGCAGGGTGTTCACTTGCCCGACGAGCTCGGCCCTGCGGGTCGCTGCCCCATCGACGATGTGCTTGACGCCGCCATCGCGGCGTGGTCAGCGAAGCGCTTCGCCGAGGGACAAGCCCTGCGCTATCCCACGTCGCCATCGCAGCACGACAGAGGGCGACCCATCGCCATTCACGTGTGAGGGCGGTATCCCCTTTTCCCCAAGTCGTCAGGAGTACCCTGCCATGCCTAAGGCCATGCCTCTCGAAGTCGGAAAAAAAGCCCCCGCGTTCTCGGGCAAGACCCACGACGGGACCTCCATCAAACTCTCGGAGTTCCTCGGCCAGAAGGTCGCTCTCTACTTCTACCCGAAGGACGACACCCCTGGATGCACCAAGCAAGCCTGCAACCTCCGCGACAACTTTGCCTTGCTGCAAAAGCGCGGGATCGTGGTCATCGGCGTCTCCCCCGACGACAATGCGCGGCACCAGAAGTTCACGGAGAAGTACGATCTGCCATTCCCGCTGCTGCCGGACCCTGAGCATAAGATTCTCGAGAAGTACGGCGTCTGGGGCGAGAAGTCGCTGTATGGCAAGGTCTTCGACGGGGTCGTCCGCACCACCTTCTTGATCGACGAAGCGGGAAAGATCGTCGACGTCATCAAGAAGCCGAAGGTCGCCGACCACACCGCTGAGATCCTCGCGCGTTTCGGTCTGTGAATCGTTGCGACCCGTCGACGCCGAGACGCGTGTGCCGTGGGTCCTGCACGCTCACCTGCAGGCCGAGGCCAGCATCCTTGGGGCGGGACGTGCTTATCGTTACGCTGTGACGAGCGGGTGCATTCGTCACGCACACGAACCCTGAGCCCGTGTACGTGGCGGCTGTGTACGCACGGCGCGCGCGGGCGGAGCGTCTCACCTCGTCGCCACGGCGCCCCGGGGAGGCCACGTGGAGCACCCACCGGTGGTCAGGGTGTTCGCGCACGCGCAGCTCCCCGACTACGATAGCCCTTGGCAGTCATTGGCCCCCACCTCGTGCACTGGCTC
>JBMTAX010000777.1:0-1923 GCA_049429145.1 Myxococcota bacterium | reverse complement strand
GTTCGCCAGGATAGATCGTTTCGCGATGGGTTTGTTGGGAGGTATTCGATCGTTCACCCTCCTCTCCGCCATGCTCGCTGCTGAAGAGAACTCCTCCCGGAGTTTGGTGAAACGCGCCCATGCGCTGAGGACACACGTCGCGGAGGTGCTCGGTGTACCCCTCTGATACCTCGCCCCTCTCCACCCATGATCTGCCTGCGTTGGGATTGCAGCTCTTGCATCGTGTCATCGCGGTGTACCGCAGCGGGCGCACGCACGCCCTGGACAACGACGTCATGCACGCTCCCCTCGAGGCGCTCCGCGAGGTGACCTGCCAGATCCTCGAACACCACCACGTGTGCGAGTTTCATCTCTATGGGACGGTCTTCGTGCTCAACGGCGCCATCGGCACACCTGACCTCGCGCTGCTCGGTGTCGTGCGCGAAGTCTCGAGTCGCCTCAACGACCATGGCGTCGGGGGGTTCCGCTTCCGCAGCTCGCCCACTGCCCCCGACTGCCTTGCCCTCGTCGCCAGTCTGTTGGAGGCCCGGGTAGGCGTAGACCCGCAGCACCACTTTGAGGTGATTCAGGTCAAAGTGATCGCCGAGCTCCTCGAGCGGCTTCACCTGCAAGAGATCGAGAACCTTCGCAACCGCGACGCGCAACGATGGTCCCTCGAGCTGTACGTCGCTCTGCTCAAGATCCTGCGACGGGGCATCGACTCTTTGCAGAGCGGCGGCGAGGTGCGCAACATCGTCATGACCGGGCGTATCTTGCGCGAGCTCATCGACGTGAGTGCCAAGGCACCCTCCGCGGTGTTGCAGCTCGCCCTGTTGCGGGATGAACGTCTGCCCTACCTGCAGCGACATCTCGCCAACACCACGCTGCTGGCGATCCTCGTGGCGCTCGAATTGCGCCTTCCCCGTGGGGAGGTGTTGCTGCTGGCGCGCGTGGCCCTCTTCCATGAGCTGGGCATCGCCGTCTACGGACAGCATCTCGAGGAACTCGGACAAGAGCTGTCCCCAACCGATCGCCAGCTTGTCCAGGATTTGCCGCTCTTGTCTGCCCGCATGCACCTGCGACACGAGGCCCTCGACTTCGACGCGCTGCGTTCCGTCATCGCTGCGATCGAGTGCAAGCGCGGGTTCGATGACCCGATGGTTCCCCCGGGCATGGAGGCCGTTCGTCGACCGATGACAACCGTGAGCTCCCGCGTTGTCCAGGTCTGCTCCGCCTTCGACGCGCTCACCAGCGAGCGCCGCTACCGCGCTGCTTTGCCTGTCGTCGACGCCATCGAGGCCATGCAGGCGGGCCACCTGCGGTACGACCCTCGTGTCGTCACGGCCTTGATCCGCGTCCTGAGCGGGGTGGGTCACCAAGATCCAGCCGTGGCGCCGCACGCCGAGAGCGCTTGAGTCCATTCGTCGTCGTCGCTCGGTCTCAGGATCGCGGCGATGCGATGCGCCGTCCAGAGAATTGGCGCGCCTGACGTCCATCGGAAGATCGCACGAGTGGTGTCACTGGGGGGCAACGCGGCACCGCGCGCCGTCGATACTCCCGGTGTGTCCCCCTCATCGGTCCCGGCATCCGAAAGGATGTTGGTGATGCCAGGGAAGCCGTTGTTCACGAGGTCAGCATGAGCCCAGGAAAGGTCGCCGTCGCCGCTACCCCTCCACACACGTCCGTCGCGAAGACCAGGCCCTCGGCTCCCACGGAGGCAGAGGTCGCACAACCCGAGCGCGTGTTGCGCCGAGGGGCGACCGGTGACGATGTACGGGCCCTGCAGGAGAAGCTCGCTGCTGCAGGCTACCGGGTAACCGCCGACGGTGTTTTCGGTCCGAGAACCGAAGAGACCGTGAAGCGATTCCAGCGGAGCCAGGGGCTCGCCATCGATGGCGCCGTCGGGCCGATAACCCAAGGAAAACTCGCGTCGCCAAAACCCCT
>JBMTAX010000776.1:0-1932 GCA_049429145.1 Myxococcota bacterium | reverse complement strand
AGTCTGCGAGCGCTCAACGCCTCGCAGCAACTGCGACCAAGGTAAGTCTCCATTCGTTCACACTCGACAATCTCGCGGAAGCCTGCGCAGGAGCGGACGGAGCTTTCGTTGTGGCGCCCCTGTCCGATGAGATGGAAGCGTGGCATCGCTCCGTGGCTACAGCCCTGTCCGCCGCGGGTGTGAGCCACGTCGTCAAAGTGAGTGTAACCGGAGCGCGTCCGCCGCAAAGCGAGCCACCACCCGGTCGTTTTCCCTCACTGCATTTCGCAGGTGAAGAGGCCCTTCGGCAGGCCGGTCTTCTCACCACGGTGATTCGTCCGACAATCTTTATGCAACATTTTGAGATGAATACTGGTCTCTATACGCGCAGTGATGATCGAGTCTTTCTACCCACCGCGGCGGCGGGGGTCGCCTTTCTTGATTGCCGCGATATCGCGAGTTTTGGGCAGGAGCTTTTGCTCTCTCCCGCAGCTGTTTCTTTCCGCGGCGGAGCCTATGAACTCACGGGTCCAGAGGCGCTCACGGGCCAGCGAATCGCAGAAATCCTCACAAATGTGAGGGAGCGGCCCACCACACATGTCGATGGCAAGGAGAAGTTCGAAGCGCGTTGCGCAGAGCTCGGCCAGCCCGATTGGGCGAAATTTGTATATGCCGAAGCGGCAGAGGGTTGGTTCTCGACCTTAAGCACCGAGCCTTTCGAAGCCGTAGTGGGTCGGAAACCTCGTAGTTTTGCGACCTACGCCGACGATCATGCGCTGTGGTTTCGGCCTTAGCCTATATGCGAGCCCGAGAACTCCTTAGGGATTCATCGACTGGCGCGTTCTCTTTCCGCCCGGCATTTCAAGTCAACAAATCGACTATGGCGGATGTAACACTCTGGTACATGTTTGATTCAACGGCGGGGGAGACGACATCCATGGTTCGAGGCACTGAAGTCAGCGTCCCGATACGACTGCAGACCGCCATGAAATTCCATTCGCCGCTCGGCCCATCCCCACTCGTGAACCGCGCCGTCGCAAAAATGTCGAACAAGCCTCTCATCACCACGAAACAAACAGTATGACGGACCGTCAATGCAGGTTTTACAGCGAAACCCCATTGCCCCGAAACTGCATTTCGAATGCAGGCGTAAAGAATCACCGCAGCGATGAGAGAGAAGGGCACGACACATGATCGAAGGGTGCCCGAACCTCGCCTGGCCTGCGCGACGCCGACCATTGCCCGTCGCGCGATCTAGTGACCTTCCAGCATCGTGGATGCTTCCCCGCCCATGAGTACTTCGATCAACCACACGGTAGACTTGCCAATGCCCGCCACTCATTACGGAGATGCGCGAATCGACCAGAGCGCGGTGGAAATCCTCGTGCAGCAATTGCTCGCGGTACGTCGTGACACGCTCACGCTGGTTATGCCCCTCCAGCCCGATGACTTTTGCCTACAAGGAATGGCGGATGCCAGCCCTCCGAAATGGCATCTCGGCCACACCACTTGGTTCTTCGAACAGTTCGTATTGCGATCGCTGCTCCGCGAAGGTGAGGCGATTGCGACGGCTCTGGGATACGAGCTGGCCCCGGCGCTCTGGAGTTTTGTGTTCAACAGTTATTACGACGCCGTCGGCGAGCGCCACCCGAGGCCTCAGCGTGGGCAGCTCACCCGCCCGGCTACCAGTGAAGTGCTCGCGTGGCGCGAACGGGTGGACCGCAGCCTCGAACGACTGCCGGCCGTGCTGCCGTTGCTGCCAGCAGAACGGTGGCAGTCTGTGCTGGCGCTCGTCGAGTTGGGTCTGCACCACGAGCAGCAGCACCAGGAGTTGTTGTTGATGGACCTGCTCGATGGCTTTAGCCGCAACCCCCTCGAGCCGGTCTACCTCGAAGGCACTGGCGATGACGTCGTTGTTCCCTCCACGGATCATTCGGTGGAGCCGGAGACCCC
>JBMTAX010000775.1:0-1936 GCA_049429145.1 Myxococcota bacterium | reverse complement strand
CGAGGTCATGACCGAAGTCACGACGGTAGCACACGCGGAAGGGGTCGAAATGGAGAGGCTACTGGGCGCCCTCGACCCTGACTGGCTGGCCCTCGACGACAACGATAGACGCTCGCCGGGCTCCCCCACTTTGCTGGCCAAGCACGCAGTTCTCCTCGCTGTCGGTGCCAGATATCGTCGGCTACGCTCGTCGATGCTCTCTGCGCTGGAGCGCGGTCGCGTGCCCCCGGTCGATTTCCTCAACGGCGAGGTGGTTTCACGCGCAGAGCGTCATGGACTTGCCGTACCGATGAACCGCGCGCTGGTGGCGTCCATTCAGCGACTCGCCACCGAAGGGGAGCGGCCGTCCCTCGAACATCTGCAACGTTTTTACGACGACACGCGCAGCGAATTACGCTCCCTGTCATGGGCCGCCTGAGGCCTTGTCTCATCCACCGATGTGCAGCCACAACATCGAGCCATCTTGTGCCACACGCACGCTGGTGGCCTCACGCAGCTCGACTGTCAATTCCACGACGTCACGGCTTCCCTCCTCGACGTGAGGGAGCACACGCAGTACCGAGGTCCGTAAGTCGCGGGCATCGAGGATACGCCGCACTTCCAAGTTGGCAGCCCGCGTGGCGAAGAGCGTGAGCACCACCTCGCGCGCGCTCGGTCGCCTCACCGCATAGCGCGCCCCCCCCTCGACGAGCACGCCCACCCGGCTTCCTGTCCCCTGGGTGCGCTGCACGGTGATGTGCGAAAGGTCCCCGATGACGTCGTCCTCTCCTCCGTAGCCGTCGTCTGGCAGGTAGCGGTTCTTCGCCGCGGGGGCTGGCTCCAAGTCGACGCTCTTGCCCCCAAACCCAAAGCTCTCCGTCGGCGTCGCACTCGCGAGTTCAAGTCGAGCCGAAGGGGTAGGCGCGCGGGTCACAGACTCACGGCTCTGCTGGCGGGAGACTCGCGCGAGCTTGTCCGTCAGTTGAGCGAGCTTGAGCTCCTCTTGGGTCACTTCACGAGCCACCCGTTGTCGTTGTTGTTCTGTTTGCTCGAGGGCCTGCTGCGTGCTGCGTAGCGTCCCATTCGCACGCGCTGTCTCGAGCTGCACCACCCGTAGCTGTTCTTCCGCACTGGCCACCTGCGTTTGGAGCTCCTCTTCTGCCGTGCGCCTCTGTGCCGCATCCGCTATCCGCTGTCGCTCCGCATCGCCCTTGGCGCATTGGTCGGCCATGGGGGTAGCTGGCGCGGGTGACGTCGTCGCTCTCGCCTCGGTACGCCGCGCCCTGGCCTCGGCCTCCTCGTGTGCCTGGGCAGCCAGGGGAGCGCGGCCTGCCTTCAGTTGCTGCGTAAGGGCCTCAAGCTCTGCACTGAGCGTTACCCGCTCTCGCTTTGCCGCTTCGCGCCGCGCATCCTCCTCGCTCGCCTGTTGCACCAAGGTCGCCAGTGCGCGTCGCTGCTCATCGAGCGCTCGCTGAACCCGAGCCGCCTCCGCCTTCGCTGCAGCGAGCGCGGCGGTTTGGTCTGCGCGCTCCTTGTTGAGAGCGGCAAGTTGATTCGCGAGTTCCCGCTGCTGCGCCGACGCCCTGTCGCTCTCTTGCCCTCGTGCCTCAGCGGTACGTGCCAACTCCGCAACCTTCTCGTCGAGTGTCGCGCGCTTCCCTTCGACAGATCTCAGGGCGCGCAGCACCTGTTCGAGCTTGGCCTGCGCCACCTTCTCCTCTCGCCGTTTCTCGTCGAGTTTCCCTTGTTCGGCGACGTTCTCTTTGCGCAGCGCCTCCAGCTCTCGTCCCAGCGTGGCGCGGTCTTGCTCAAGCCGCGCGGTTGCCCGTTTCAGGTCGTCGTTCTGCGACTTCGCGGCGCTCAATGCATCTTGCTCCTCCGCAACGGCCTGCTCGAGAGAAGACCGCGTCTTCGCCACGGCCGCTACGGAACTCTTCAGGTCGGTGAGTTCGAGGGC
>JBMTAX010000774.1:0-1940 GCA_049429145.1 Myxococcota bacterium | reverse complement strand
CTTTCGAAAAGACCGAGTACAACGACCTCCCGTACAAGTTCGAGGCGGGTACCCCTGACATCACCGGTGTCATCGCGCTGCGTGCAGCATTCGACTTTGTCGAGCGCGTCGGCATCGCCCGCATCGCAGCGTGGGAGAGCGCCTTGTTGCACCACGCGGTGCGCGCCCTCTCTCGTGTAGACGGCCTCCGGTTCGTGGGCACCGCCCGCTCCCGTGCGGGCGTGGTGAGCTTCGTTCTCGACGACGTACACCCGCACGATATCGGCACCATCTGCGACCAGGAGGGCGTCGCCATCCGCACCGGGCATCACTGCGCGCAGCCTGTCATGGACCACTTCGGCGTCCCCGCCACCGCACGGGCGAGTTTCGCCGCATACAATACCCTCGACGACATCGCCGCGCTCGTACACGCCCTCGAGCGCTGCATTCAGGTGATGCGATGAGCGACCTCAACGAGCTCTACCAGGAGATGATCCTCGACCACAAAAAGCGGCCGCGGAACTTTCGCGCCCTCGAAGGCGATGGAACGTGTCACGCCGACGGCCATAACCCATTGTGCGGTGACCGCATCACGGTGTTCCTCGAGGTGGAAGACGATACCGTGAAAGAGGTAGCGTTTCAGGGCAACGGTTGCGCTATCTCGACGGCGTCGGCCTCGATGATGACGGAGGCCGTCAAGGGCCGAAGCATCGTCGACGCTCATCGTTTGTTTCACACCTTCCACGCCCTCGTCATGGGACAAGCCGCCCCCGGCGACGCCGTCGCTCTCGGCAAGCTCGAGGCGCTGCTCGGCGTGCGTGCGTTTCCCATGCGGGTGAAGTGCGCCACTCTGGCGTGGCACACGCTAGAAGCTGCGCTCGCCGGCGCCGCAGCCCCCGTGTCGACGGAGTGACCGCGTGCGTAACTTGAACGTCGTCAATGAGAAGACCCGCCACGAGGCTCCAAAGCCTCGCTACGGCACTGCCGAACGTCCGTATCGCTACGCACCAGACCTCGCCACCGAAACGGGCCAAATCGAGTCACGGGTGGTGACCTGCCTGAAAACGGTCTACGACCCCGAGATCCCCGTCGACGTGATGGAACTCGGCCTGATCTACGGCGTCAACGTCGACGCTGAGGGACGGGTGAAGATCCGCATGACCCTCACCGCGCCCAACTGCCCCGTCGCGCAATCGATGCCGGAGGAGGTACGCCAAAAGGCCCTCGGCGCGGCAGGCGTTCGCGAGGCCTCGGTGGAGATCGTCTGGGAGCCCCCGTGGAACCCAGGCATGATGAGCGAAGCCGCACGTCTCGAGCTGAATCTGTAGGATGGATGTTATGGCGAACCTCATCTCCATCGGCCGCAAGAAAGGCCACCCGACCCCTGCAGAAGCACCAGAAGTCGTGGAGGTGCCCTCTGGCCAGATCGCCGTGACCCAGCGCGCTGCGAGGGAGATCGCGGCCAAGCTCGATGCGGAGGGAAAAGCGAACGGCGTCTTCCGCGTCGGTATCATGGGCGGCGGATGCTCGGGGCTCACCTACCTCTTTCGCGTCGAAGACCAAGCGGATGACCGCGACTGGGTGCTCGATGCACACGGCGTACGCGTGGTGGTAGACCCGAAGTCACTCAGGCACCTTGAGGGCACCCTGCTCGACTGGCATGAAGAGCTCGGCAAGCGCGGCTTCGAGATGCGGAACCCTCACGTGAAGTCGTCGTGCTCGTGCGGGTCGTCGTTTACGCTCTGATGCCGGCCAGCGGCCCGGTGGACTCAGGGCGACGGTGGCGCCATGCGCTCCACGAGCTTGCCCCGCGTCCACACCTGTTCGATGGACGACAGCGCCTCGACATCGACGGTGGGATCGCCTTGCACAAGCACGAGGTCGGCGGCCTTGCCGGGCGCCACCTCGCCGAAGTCCGCGTCAGCACGGATCCATCTCGCTGCTCGTGACGTCGCTCCCAT
>JBMTAX010000773.1:0-1942 GCA_049429145.1 Myxococcota bacterium | reverse complement strand
TGCGTAGATGAGTTGGGCCCTGGCGGGGGCGCGTGCCATGGCGTGTGAGGGGGCGGTGCTTTCGCCGCCGGGAGCGGCCGTGGTAGGAGGCGCGCCCATGGAAAAGAGACTCGAGCTGCGCAACCCCCGCACGGCGCTGGTGGTCTACCTGGCGGTCACCTGCCTCTTCAGCTGGACGATGCTGGCGCTCGCCAAGGCGCTGGCGAGCGACCCCAAAGCCCCACCGGAGTGGCGGCGCATTTACGCCTGGGCTCTCGGAAAAGATGGTCGTCTCCTGGAAGCAGGGGAAGCTTGGCGGGCTCTCTCCTCTGACTCCCGTGATCGTGCGCTTGCAGCAGAAGCGTGTTTCTTCGCTGGCTTTCTGCCTTATGAAGCTGGCCTCTATGCGCTGTCTCGCGAGCGCTTTCAGTCGTGCAATGACGCTTTGCGCGGCACGCCTTGGGACGAGCAGGCACGCTGGTACGAAGCCCTGAGCTGGTTGCTTGATGCCAAGGGCGGCGAGGCACTGCCGCTGTTGCAGCAGCTTGTCGACGATGTCCCCTCTTCGAAAGAGGCGGAGAAGTATCGCTATTGGCTCGCCCATGCACAGCGGAGCGTGGGCCTCGAGGAGCACGCTGCCGAGACATTCGCCCGCGTCGCCGCACAGGAACCTACGTCGTGGTACGGCTTGCTTGCGCGGAAACGGCTCTCCTCGAAACCAGTGCTCGGCGCTGTCGTCGCACGAGATGCATTCGCACAGAGTGCTGCCACGGACGCCGAGGCAGAGGACGTGCGGCTGCTCTACGCCTTCGGCTTCGCGGAAGCCGCACGAGAGCGAGCGGCCCGGCAAGGCACCACACAGAGAGGACTCGCGCTTTCGCAAGTTGTCGACGACGCTCATCGCTCTTGGCGTCATGGCGCCCGCTATCGCCCCAGCCCCGCCGTTCGGCAGGGCAAGTTGAATGCGAGTACCGGCTGGCGTGCATCGTACCCAGAGCCGTTCCCTGACCTCGTCGTCAGCTCGTCGGTTCGACATGGGATCGAGCCGGCGCTTACGTGGGCCATTATGCGGACCGAGAGTGGGTTTGCTCCAGAGGCGCGCAGTCCGGTGGGGGCACTCGGTTTGATGCAGCTCATGCCGTACACCGCGTCAGGGATCGCGACGGTCCTCGGCGTCGATTCTCCGTCGGTGACAGAGTTGCAGAAACCAGAAACAAATATTGAGCTCGGCACGGGCGCGCTTGGCCTCTGGATGCGCGAACTTGGGCACCCTGTGCTCGTCGTGGCGAGCTACAACGGTGGACCGAACAATGTGGTGCGTTGGTTACGCTCCTTCGGCCACCTACCTCCCGATCTCTTCGTAGAGCGCATTCCCTTCCTCGAGACCCGTGACTACGTCAAGAAGGTTCTACCCACGCTCGCTCTGTATCGTGCGCTGCGCGGCGAGGCATTAGACGTCTCGCTGCCGGAGACGTCGTTCGATGCGCCGCGAGGCGAGGTCACAGTCTTCACCCCGACCACACCGTAAGGGCACCACACCACGACAACTGTCGCGTCGTCACAGAAAGCGGAAGCAAACTCACACCGACGTGACGCTGAGACGCTGGTACAATCGGCGGATACGCTTCTCCCGTTCCTCGAGTTGCATGCGCAGCGCGGCGTTCTCCTCGGCGAGGGCGTCACGGTGTGCACTGTTTTCCTCGTCGCTCAGAACGTCACCAATGCCCGGCTCTTGGACGCGACCTACCGCCCTGCTCTCCATAGCCGCAGGACTTCGTCGATGGTCGAGGGCAGCCCCGAGGTCTTTCGATGGTGGCACCACGACCTGGGCGCGAAGCTCTTCGAGTTGGGCTTGGAACAAATCTCCCCGGGCCCGCTCTTGGGTCAGCTGGTGCTGCGCTTCCTGAAGAAGTGCAGACGTCAGTTCGAGGCTCGTCCGTAGCCTTGTCCCCTCACCCTGCGC
>JBMTAX010000772.1:0-1944 GCA_049429145.1 Myxococcota bacterium | reverse complement strand
TCGCGGGCAACAGCATGAAGCCATGGGCCGTCAGGTGACCTATGGCCATTCGATAGCCGAAGAATCCATTAAAGAGAAAAAGAGTCGCCCCCGTCAGAGCAACCGGCACAGAACATCGAAAGCCGTCGCGCAACAGGAGGTAGCACCCACAGAGGCCTATGGCAGCGAATACCAGCAATGTGAGATGCACAGCAACGAGGGGCGACATCGCCAGAGCCAATAGCTGCGGCACCGAAAACCACTGGTCTTGTGGGTTGGGGAAGGAAGGCAGCCCACCACATGCGAATGGACTGAACCAAGGCGTCGAGGGACCATTCTCGGCCCAGTGATACAGCCCTGCTAATAATCGTGGCAGAAAGTACGCGTAATCATGCCCGAGTTTGCCAGAAGCATTCGGGAGGAAATCCCCAAAGACCTGATCATAGCAGGCAAGGAGAACAGCCCCTGCCGCGACCAACCAGCGCGTTGGGACCCGCTCGTTCAAGGTTGGCGACTCCAAATACCCAGTACAGACTTTCCCACACGATGCCTCAGGACCGGGTCTAGACGTCGAGAAACCAGCACCATGCCGCGATCCCAAATGCGAATCTGCGAGGCGGTGGGGGTGGACTGCCCGAGGAGGAGCTTATTGGCCGCGGAAGCCAATAGTCCCACGGAGTCGAGGTAGTCCAGCCGCTGCAGCGTGAGTTCTGGAGGTGCAACAGCGCGCAGCGATGCCCGTGTATAACGTCGAAAGTGTCCAACCGCCTGATCGAATGGACTGAATAAAAATGGGTGTGCAGGACTCATAACAATGAGAACGCCACCTGGCGCAAGGAGGGAAGACGCCCGCGCAAGCTCCGCCCTGTCGTCTTCAATATGCTCGAGAACGTCCACATATAAAACCGTACCGAAGGTCTCACCCGAACAGAAGACACCCGTATCGCCCTGGACGATGTGGCAACACGTGGGAAGACGCCCGCTGGTTGCATCCTCACGCAGCCTAGCCGCCATCTCCGGATCGGGCTCAAGGCAGGTCCAAGAGGAGTGCTCGGGGGGACAAAGGGCCCGCGCCGTACTCCCGATACCCGCACCCACCTCTAGGACGGGACCAATCAGCATGGGACCAATGATGTCAGCGAGGTAAGATTTCCACTTTTTCGCATCAGCGAAGAGTTCCAGTTCGGTACCGGTATAGCGGATGTCAGTCATCGTTCGGGTCCAAACTGACGCACTTGACGCACAAAGTCATGAAAGTCGACAGCGGGCACAAACAATCGCTGCGTGCGGGTATGAAGAATTGTAAATGCGAGAAATGCAGAAATGAAAATGGTCTGCAAGGCGACCAAGCCAAGCAACATACTGAGCGTCGAAGCCCAACCGGGAATCGCTCGCTCGGTAAACAATCGAACGGCGACCACTGCGCCGATGCCGATCACCGTCGAGGCAAAGAGACCAAGGGTCGACAACAGCAATCGCACCGCCACCGTCTCCAGTTGTACTGCGATGGCGCTCAGTCCATGAACCACGAGCGAGACATAGTTCATGTGGCTTTTTCCAGCCAATCTCCGCCCGCGATCGACGGGCACATGCGCCAAGGGTATCCGCGACTGAATAATGCCGGCTGCGAAATGATTCCAAATGGAAGGACTCGCAATGAGCCGACGGACATGTGGGCGACGCAGTAAGCAAAAGTTGCCAAAGCGCATCTGTTTCCCGGTGGTGAGCAGGTGCACGATGCGAAAGGCGCGATAACCGAGGCGAAATAACCACCCCTCGGAGCGCTTTTTGCGCTCAGCGATGATTGCAGTCCCGGGTTCAGCGTGGCTCCTCTCGACGAGGCGTTCCACATCAGCAGGAGTGTCCTCCCCATCTCCGTCCATCACAACGAAAGCGTCGTAATCGAGGTTGTGGGCAGACCACGCGAGTCCGAGCGCGATGGCGCGCTGGTGCCCAACGTTGCCG
>JBMTAX010000771.1:0-1944 GCA_049429145.1 Myxococcota bacterium | reverse complement strand
GTCGAGCCATCGTGTCGCCTCGTACTGGGGCGCGGTGAGGATCCGCACCCCTGTGCCGGCGAGGACCTGCCGTGCCGCCTCCATCGCCAGGCTGGGTCGGTTGTTCACTTCGCTGAGGTGCGCGAGCAACAGCCGTTTCAAGCGGGACGTGTCGATCTGCGACAGCAGCTCCGCCGCCTGCCGATTGGAAAGATGTCCAAGCCCGCCTGCGACGCGCTGCTTGAGGCGCTGAGGGTACGGCCCACCCCACAGCATGTCCTCGTCATGGTTGAACTCGAGGTGCAACGTATCACAGCCCCCGAGGGCCGCGGCGACATGGGGCTCTGGTCGGCCGAGGTCGGTGCAAATCCCGAGTCGCTCCCCGCGGTGCTCGAGGACGTAGGCCACCGTCCCAGGGGCATCGTGGGGAAGCGCCGTAGCCATGACATCGATGCCTGCCACCTGAAAACCTACCCCAGGCACCACCACGCGAAAATGTGGAAGCCCACCACGACGAGAGAGCTGCCGCTGGGTCTCTTGGGTCGCGTAGCAGGGCAGTCGTAAGGCACCGCTCAGGCGCAGCGCCCCAGCGACGTGATCGCCGTGGGCGTGGGTGATGAGCAGACCGTGCAAGTCGGTCAGCTCGAACCCCACATACTGCAGACGCTCGCGCAAGACCTTCGGGGTCAGGCCACAATCGACCAGAACCCGACGGCCATCAGCGTCGACCAGGAGGGCGTTGCCCTTGCTGCCGCTGGCGAGCACGCAAAAACGCATAGGTCGGCGCGTAACACAGCGCGTAGCCAAAGCACACGGGCTCCGTGTCACGCGACGAGAGGGAGCGTGCTGCCCGGGCAAGGTAAGGCAAAATCAACGTGCGTCGATATGCGCGCCCGGCTCGTTCCGCCGGCGGGGGTATCGCCAGCCCCTCCCCCGTCGAGCAGGGGTCATCCGGGGCCCCCCGCCCAAAAACGCAGGCAGCGCAAAAATCCACTGGAGCGCCATTCGTCTCGGCGAGGTCAAATCCTCAGCCTGGGTCGGCGCAGCAACGGAACCCCAGGGTATCTCTCGCGGTGTTGCTGGCGAGCCCGCGACGAGCGGCGCAGCGAGAGGCCCAGTCCGGGCGGTCTGCGGCACCGCCCTTGGCGGTTTTGCTCGAGGTCCCCGCCTTGAACGAGTCCGCCACCCACTCTTCGGCGTTGCCGCTGAGCGCGTAGACGCCGTAGCCAGATCGACAGCCCTTGAACGCTCGCGCGCTGTCGGGCTGGCGGGGCTGTCCCCCGGCCCCCTCCGTGTTGCACGCGCTCTCGTCATAGTTATTCCCGTAGGGAAAACGCTTATCTCCCGGCCCCTTACACGCCTTCTCCCACTCAGCTTCCGCACAGAGCCGGCGCCCCTTGCCCTCACAGGCGGCCTTCGCCTGCGCCCACGTGGTCCGCACCGTAGGTGCGCGCGAGCTGGAGTTCGGAAACTCGTAGTAGTCGATGCAGAAGGCAGCGACATCGGTCTTGGTGGCTATCCCCTCGCCAAAGTTGCGCATGGGGTCAGAGGAGGAGCTCCCCATGGTGAAGGGGCCCGCGGGAACCAGTTGCATCCCTGCGGGGCATTTGAGTGCGCCCGACGGGGCGGCGACAGCCGCGGCGAGTTTTGGTGGCGCCTCTTTTGGTGCTGGCGCTGGCTCTGTGGGACTCGGTTTGCTCGCCTCCGCTCGACGACGAAGGTCGTCCGCCTCCGCTCTCTCCCGGGCAAGGGCAGCTTCGCGCTCCGCCTCTCGCAACTGGGATGCGAGTTCGCCACTGGCAGACGAGCTGTCATCTCGTTGGGGCGCTGGAGCGGGCGCTGGTTCCGCCCTGGGAAGCTCGGCAGACGGCGGAGGACTTTCCGTCTCGGGGAGCTGCGCGGCCATCGATGGTGTCGCCTGCGCCGCTGCGGGCACGTCCGGGACAGGTCCCCCCTGGTCCTCGT
>JBMTAX010000770.1:0-1944 GCA_049429145.1 Myxococcota bacterium | reverse complement strand
ATCAGCTGGCGGATCTGGGCATGCGCCCTGAGAACGTTCCGCCGTGCTGGACCCGGGATGCCGGGCATCGCTTTCGGTACAAGGACGAGAAGGGCGAGATGATCACTGTGGTCTCCATCGCTGACGTCCCTCTTCTTTTTCGGACGAGAGCAGAGTGCGTACCGCACCCGTGACCCGCGCGGACTGTCGCACGCTCGCCCGATGGAAGCATGGCGCGGTGGGTGACCGGCTCGAAACGTGGTCGCCACTGCAACGCACCGTGGAGAATGCCGGTAGCCATGCGTAGGCCTCGTCGTGACCCTGCGGTTGCCGGTCGCTTGATGCGAGCCCTCGGGCTGGCGCAGGCAGGAGACGCAGAGGCTGCGCTCGCTGCTCTTGAGGAGGCCACTCCGTCAGAATCGATGGATTTCGACGAGGAGGGACTCAGGTTCGTCCTGCTACAGCGTCTCGGCCGCGAGGACGACGTCATCACGTTGATCGCACGGGTGTTGGCGCAGCCCATGCTCCCGCTCTCCAAGTCGACGTGGCACCTTCGACGAGGGCTACTCCACCTGTCGGCACAGCGAGCACAGCTTGCGCTGCAGGATCTGCAAGAGGTGTTGAAGCTGGCAGCATGCCCCGATCACGAGGAGCAGGCGAGGCTGGCATTGCTACGGGCAGCCGAACTGCTGAGCACACACTGAAGGGCCTTCGGCCTGATAGCGGACCACACAATCAACGACTGGCCCGGCGCACGGCCCCTTGAGGGTTCCCGAGCGTCGGTGTTCAGGTCCTCTCATGCTCGAGAAAATCGCGCTCTGAGCCCCACCACAAACCCAGGCCGCAACAACCCATCGCCGGCGCCAATTTCGCCAGGTCAAAAAACGAAGAGGCGGGGATGAACCCGCCTCGGTGCTCGCTCTTCTTGAGAAGGCGCGCGTCAGCGTCTCAGAGCGCGTCCTTGAAGGCCTTCGCGGGCTTGAACCCGACGGTCTTCGACGCAGGGATCTTGATCTGCTGCTTGGTGCGGGGGTCGGTGCCCATACGCTCCTTGCGCTGGCGAACCGTGAAGGTCCCGAAACCGGGGTAGGTGAACTTCTCTTCGGACTTGATGGCGTTCAAGACGGTGTCGAACACGGTCTCGAGGATCTCCGCTCCAGTCTTCTTGTTCACTTCATGCTTCTGGCAGATCAGGTCGACGAGCTCAGCCTTGGTCATCGGATGCTCCTTGGATGGACGAACGACGCCAAACAGAGACAAGCCCCAGCGCGTCGTGCGCGAAATCGGAAGTGGTATTGCGGGAAACCGGCCCCCACGTCAACGGCGAATTTCAGCGCTTCGGCACGCTTCCCACCTTCACCGCCCTCAGGCATGCTGGGTAACCGAGTGAAAGAACGATGGGAATGCAGACGGTCTCCACCTTGGCAGCGAGCACGTCGGGCACGTCCGGGGGGCTGTCGTGACGACAAGGGAACGTCGACGCTCACCCCACCAGCGTCCCCAAGACCGTCATGACGTTTTTGACCGTACACACGCGAGGTCGGGAGTCATCGTGTCCCACCTCGGGGTGGCTGTCGAAGTGGAGTTTGAAGAGCCACGCGCGACCCAGCTCGTGCGCGTCCAACGTCGCTCCGGCCACGTGGTCGGCGATCGAGTGATCGTGGCCGAGGACCGACTCGTCCGTCTTCCCAGGTCACGAGAGCTCCGCCGTCGGTCTCCAGGGGGAGGAGTGCATGTCGTCGCGGCACACCTCGACTTGGTCGTGGTCGTGGTCGCCCTAGAGCCACCGCCCCGCATCGGCCTCATCGACCGCGCGGCTGTGGCAGCACGCAGCGCTGGCCTCGAGGTAGCGCTCTGTGTGAATAAGATCGACCTCGAGGGAGGCCTGGAACTTGTGGAACTGCTGCAAGACACCGTTGGTGCAGCGATGCCCGTGATCGGCGTCTCTGCGGTGACGAGCGACGG
>JBMTAX010000769.1:0-1948 GCA_049429145.1 Myxococcota bacterium | reverse complement strand
GTGGCCCTTACCAACGCCCCTCCCCGTGCGGGGCGTTTTCTAGGGGGGGCGGTCAACTGTCCGGTGCCCACCGGGTTGCATCCGACCATTTGCCTTGTGAAACGACGACTCTGGAGTGATGAATGTCCTTCAAGACCGTCCTCTCGCGAATGGTATGGCTCGCAACGCTGCTGCCAGCGTGTTCCTTCGAGGATGCCCCCGTCACTTTGAGCCCCATCGGTGGACGCGTCACCGCACTGGAGGCCTACTGCACCGTCAACGTGCAAGGAGTCGGAGTCGTCGACATCGAGTCCGATTACCTGCCTCGTGTCGTCGCCTGCGAGAATGGTGCTGCGTCGTCGGAGGCCCTTCGTGCCCAAGCGGTCGCGGCCCGCAGCTACGTCTACTATCGGCTGGCCACGGGCGATGGCAGCATCACGGACGGCCAAGGCGACCAGGTCTACAGCTGCAGCCAAGCACCGACCCAGAGACACTTCGACGCCGTGGCCAGTACCGCGGGCGAGGTTCTCCAATACCAGGGCACACCGGTGGCGGCGTTCTACGTGGCGGGCGCGATCCCGCAGTCTGACACCTGTATCCCTTCGCCCACCGACGAGGACCGCTTCGAGACCGAACGGTACGTCACGTACAACTGGGAACGTGCAGGCGGTGGGGTCGAGCAGTCGAGCCTCGGGTTCCTGCATCCGGCAAACCACGCGAATCGAGGTTGCCATTCCCAAAACGGCGCACATTGTCTCGCCGATGCAGGTTGGAGCTACGAAGACATCCTCCGCTTCTATTACGGCGCCGATATCGAGCACGTCGTGGCCGAGGGCGACTGCGTCGCTCCTCTCTCGTTGCCCCATGGCTGTGGTGAGGTGGTGGGGGAGGGCACCACCATCTTCGACGAGTCGAGCTCCTGCTTCTTGAGAGGCTGTACCGCCGAGGGGCGCTTCGAGTCAGACAATGTCGGGGAGGGAGGCCGGACCCTCCTCGTGGGTGGCAATATAGCCGCTGAACGCGATTGTTTCGGTCGCTGGCAACTCTCCTTCAGTGCAGCCGGGCCCCACCGCCTCGAGGTGCACCTGCCCGACGACATCGCTCGCGTCGGTGCGGTGACTTACCTCATTCGCCACGGAGCAAATGAGTCGGCCGTCACCATCGACCAAAGCGCACAGAGCGGATGGGTCCCCCTTGGCGTCTTCACGTTCGCCGTCGGAAGTTTCCAGTACGTCGAGCTCAGTGACCTTGCCACCGAGGCGGGTAGTGCCCAAGCGGGGCCGTATGTGGTCTTCGATGCCGTGCGGGTTACGCCGACGACCCTCGTGGCGGGTGATGAGTCTGATGGCGGACACTCACCCGACGACGTCACAGCCGAGGATGGCGAAGGCGACGACGGCGCTACAGACAGCGGCGAGATCGACGGCGGCGCACCCGCCAACCGCGAAGCAGTCCCCATCACGGATGGGGGGGAGCTAAGCGAATCCCTGTCTGCCGACGGGTCAATGAGTGACGAGGCGCTCGAGGACTTCACCTGCGACTGCGCCGGCTCCTCCCCATTGCGGGGACCTCCCTCGTCAGTGGCCGCTCTGTCGCTGCTTTGTTGGATCGCTCGCCGGCGAAATCCGAGCAAACGACGTCACCCCTAGCGTCTCGTCAGCATCGATGACGGGAACTGCCTACACCCGAAACCGCATACCCTACTCGGCACCATCGAAATCCGAGTCGAGTCCGTCCTCGTCGTCGGTCACGGCAGGAGACGTGGCTTTGGAGGGCTGTGGGTCCGCAACCTGCGGCGCAGGGGCAGCGCGGGGTTGGTAGGGCACGTGCTTCGGCCCACCGGGCAGAACTTCGTGAAGGTAGCCGCTGCTTACATCTGCCCACGGGTCTTTGGGGTGGAACGTCGGCCGTGTCCGAATGGTGCGCACCAGTCTGTCGGCACGCACGTCGTAGACGCTAAGGGCGAGAC
>JBMTAX010000768.1:0-1949 GCA_049429145.1 Myxococcota bacterium | reverse complement strand
TCGATCTTCGCGCGCTCAGCGGCTTCTCGCACTTTGGTGAGGGCCTCGCTGTCTCGCGAGAGGTCAACGCGATGTTGCTGTTGAAAGGTCTGGACCAACCACTGCATGACACGGGTGTCGAAATCATCACCGCCGAGGTAGGTATCGCCAGCGGTAGAAAGCACCTCAAAAACATCCTCGCCGATCTGCAGGATGCTGACGTCGAAAGTACCGCCACCGAGGTCGTAGATGACGACGCGTTGGTGGATGTTCTGCCCGAAGCCATAGGCGAGCGCCGCGGCGGTGGGCTCGTTGAGGATGCGAAGCACGTCGAGGCCAGCGATCTTGCCGGCGTTCTTGGTCTCTTGCCTCTGGCTGTCATTGAAGAATGCCGGCACGGTGATCACGGCCTTCGTCACCGGCTGACCGACGTGGGCTTCGACGATGGCGCGCATCTCTTTCAGCACCATGCCGCTGATCTCGGGGACGGTGTATATCTGGTCGAAGAGAGCCATGCGCACGGAGTTATTCGGCCCCTCGACAATCGGGTAGCTCACCATGGCCTGGGCGCGCTTGACCTCGTCGGCGAAGTAGAAGCGACCGATAAGCCGCTTGGCGGAGTACACCGTCGTTTGCGGATGGGTGAGGATATGCTTCTTCGCGTCGTTACCGACGACCACCGAACCGTCTTCGATGAAGCACACGCAGGAGGAGTGCGTCAGCTCTCCCCATTCGTTCGCCACAACCACGGGTTGTCCATCTTGGACAATGGCGACACAGCTGTTGCTGGTGCCGAGGTCGATCCCCATCGCGATCTGCTTCGCCATCGAGCGCTGCTCCTTGCGCGAGGTCTCTAGTCTGACCTGCTGCGGAGGAGGAGGATCAGAGCAGCACTCCTCTGCTGTCAACCGCGAGCGTACGCCGCCGCCGGGGGTCTGGTGGAGCCGCGCGAGAGGCGGGTCGCGTCACGGTGCTGGGAACCGCGAGAGAGCGTACGTACCAACACGGATCTAGGGTTCACGGGCACAGAAACACGCGCTCGGTGGTTGAGCAGGAGGGTCGTCGGCGCTGAGCACGGTTCTCAGCTTCGGTTGACTTGCGGAAAGTCCAAGCCTGCTACAATAAGGAGGAGGAGGGTCTGATGGTCACGGCGCGCGCTCTCGGACTACTGCTGAGTGACCCGCAACGCAGCCAGGCGGCGTTGGCCGGTCTGGGCGCGCACCTGGGGCTCCCATCGATGACCGACGGAGCCGGGATCGCCAGCTCTGTCGACGGAGGGACGCTGCTCACGCGCCGGCCTGGTCTCCCTCCGATGATGACGCTCTCGGGTCTCGTGGGTACGCTCAAGGGGCGAACCGCTGTGGTCCAGTTGCGGCTCCCGACAGATGTTCGTCCGACCTCAGAGAGCCCTCACCATCTCGGGCCATTCCGGCTCAAAGGCATCGCCTGCGCCGTCGTGGGTGGCCCGCAAGACGCCGACCACGCAGGCGCCTTGCGAGAGAGACTCATTGCCAGCCTTCCTGACTTCCTGCGTCGGTCGGTGCTCGGCCAGAGCGAGGGCGAGGCCTTTTTCTTCGCCGTACTCGCGTCCCTACAGACCCGCGGACTCCTCGAGCGCACTCCCAGCGCCGAGCAAATCGCACTGGCGGTGCGGGAAGGCATCGCACAGACCGATGGGCTGCCCCGCTACGTGGTCATCGCGAACGGCAGTTCCCTCGTGGTGGTGAGCCAAGGCATCCCCGGGGGCTTTGTCACGATGAGTGGTATCGACGAGGAGGTCGCGAGCGGTCTCGAGCCCACGCTGGCAGACTCCTCGTTAGCTCGCGAACGTTTGCGACGTTTTCGCGGTATCGTGACAGTGGGCGCCCTCGACGAGCCTTTGCCCTCGTCCCACGGCTCTACGTTCCGCTTCACGAACCTCGCCGAGACCTGTGCCGTGGAGTTCGGGCGAGACTTCGAGTCGCGACACC
>JBMTAX010000767.1:0-1950 GCA_049429145.1 Myxococcota bacterium | reverse complement strand
TGGTAACCGGGTTACCTGCCGCGACTGGTTCCAGCTCTCCTTGAAAGAAGGATTCACGGTCTTCCGCGACCAAGAGTTCTCCGCCGACGTTGGCTCCCGTGCGGTGAAACGGATCGAGGATGTGCTCCGCTTGCGTGCGGCGCAATTCCCTGAAGACGCAGGCCCCACAGCCCACCCTGTGCGCCCCGACAGCTACGTCGAGATCTCGAACTTCTACACGGTAACCATCTACGAGAAGGGCGCTGAGGTCGTCCGGATGTACCATACGCTCCTCGGGGAAGAGCTCTTCCGTCGGGGTTGTGACCTCTATTTCGAGCGTCATGACGGGCAAGCCGTCACCACCGATGACTTCGCTGCTGCCATGGCAGAAGTGAGTGGGAGAGACCTCACGCAGTTCAAACTGTGGTACACCCAGGCGGGCACGCCGGTGGTACGCGCGCATGGTCACCTCGACGCCGCCACACAGACCTACACCCTGGAACTTTCCCAGACGGTTCCGGCGACGCCCGGCCAGGCCGAGAAATCACCCATGCTCATCCCGGTGGTTGTCGCCTTGCTCGACGCTGACGGGAGAGAAGTGCCACTGCGGTTGAAGGGTGCGTCAGATGCGGCGACAGAGCGCACACTCGAACTTACTGAGGCCCAACAGACCTTCGTCTTTGAGGATATCCGTGGTCCCGTCGTCCCCTCGTTGCTGCGCGGCTTCTCAGCTCCCGTCAAGCTACAGGCGACACTCAGCGACGACGATCTGACGTTCCTGATGGCCCATGACACCGACTCGTTCAATCGCTTCGAAGCGAGCCAGGTACTGGCGACGAGGATCTTGCTTGATCTTGTTCGTCACGCCCAAGACGGAGCGCTGCATACAGCTCCCGCCCCCGAGGCCTACCTGAGCGCCTTCGGCCAAGCCCTCGCCGACGAGGGCGCCGATCCTGCGCTCCTGTCCCTTGCGCTCGCGCTCCCGAGCGAAAGTGTCATCGGCGATGCTTTGACGGTGGTCGACGTCGATGCGGTCTGGGCAGCCCGCCAACACCTGCGACGCCAGGTCGCCGCGGCCCACGAGGGCCTCTTACGCGCGCGCTATGCCGCCCTGGCCGTCTCGGGCCCGTATCAGTTCACCCCTGACCACGTGGGTCGTCGCGCATTGCGCAACCTTTGCCTCGCCTACCTGTCATGCCTCGACGGCGAGCAGCCTTGGCAGCAAGCGGTGCATCACCTCGAGAACGCCGACAACATGACCGACACCATGGCGGCGCTGGCATGCCTCACCGACATCGAGGGCGAACCACGCGAACGGGCATTGAGCGACTTCTATGCGCGTTTCCGCACCGAGCCTCTGGTCGTCGACAAGTGGTTCGCTTTGCAGGCGATGAGCCACCTGCCGGGCACCCTCGATCGAGTGAAGGCGCTGTTGTCGCACGAGGCCTTCTCCATGGAAAACCCGAACAAGGTGCGGGCCCTGGTGGCGAGCTTCGCCATGGGCAATCCGCTGCGTTTCCATAGCAAAGACGGGTCTGGTTACCGCTTCCTCGCCGACCGGGTGATGCAACTCGACGCCTTCAATCCCCAAATCGCGGCGCGAATCCTCACGCCCCTCGCCCGTTGGCGCAGGCAAGACGAGGCGCGCCAAGCACTGATGAAGACTGAGCTGCAGCGCGTACTTGACCGCGAGGGGGTGAGCCGAGACGTCTTTGAGATCGCGAGCAAGGCCCTCGCCCCCTGACGAGCGGCACTGCGGGCGGGTGTCGACGACGCACTCCCGGTTGCTTCACCTCGCCCCACAAGGCAAGTGCCTTGGGTCTCGGCGGAGGTGGCAGGCCATGACGAAGCGGTTTGGGCCATGGAGCGTGCTCTTTTTCGCGCTGTGCGTCGGGGCGGCGACGCTGGCCTGTCAGCCTGACACCTCGTCGACCCCTCGCGATGGCTGCACGGGCGGAGAGGGGGATTGCC
>JBMTAX010000766.1:0-1956 GCA_049429145.1 Myxococcota bacterium | reverse complement strand
GGCTGGCGTCCTGGAGAGAGACTCAGCGAAAGGGAAGCTCTCGCCGCATACACCTTTGGGGCCGCTTACGCCGCTCATGAAGAAGGGGTTCTCGGTGTGCTGCGAGCAGGGTACAGGGCTGACGTGTCCGCGTATTCGATGAGATCAGGTGCGGATGCGGAGCGCTGGCGAACCGCCCAGGAGAGGGCGACCCTCGTCGACGGCAAGGTGCTAATCTGCGAAGGAGCGCGGTGATGGTGAAGGCAACGAAGAACAAGCGGCCCGGCAAAGAGACCGCGTCGGAGCCTGCATACCTGCGGCAAACCCGCCTCGCGTATGAAGCAGGTAACCACGCAGCTGTGCGCGCCTTGGCGGCGGGTGCTGAAACGGCAGACCTCGACGACGACAGCCGCCGACAGACGCGCCGGTTCGCCGATATGGTCCAGACCGACCCCCAGGTGATGGTCGCCGGCGTCATCGCACTCTTCATCGCGCTGGCCGTTGCGGCGCTGACCCTGAGAGGCTGACGCTGTGTTCCCGTTCAAACTCTTCGCGACAAATCCATTCACCCCATTGCGTGCGCACATGCAGAAGACTGTGGAGTGCGTCGAGGCTACCCGAAGCCTCTTCGACGCTCTCTGGGCGGGCGACCAGGAACGCGTCAAGGAAGCAGCGAAGGTCATTTCGCAGCTCGAGCACGAAGCGGACATCATCAAGCACGAGATCCGATCGAACCTCGGCACCAGCGTGTTTCTGCCCGTCGACCGCAGGGATCTGCTCTCGCTCCTGAGCGGTATGGACGCCATCGCCGATCACGCCGAAGACCTCGGGGTTCTCCTCACGCTGCGCTGGATGGAGCTCCCCGCACCGCTCAAGCCCTTCTTCGAAGAGCTGCGTGCTCGCGTACTGACGGTGGTCCATCGGGCATCGGACGTCATCGAGAGCTTCGACAGTCTCGTCGAGGCCGGGTTCTCGGGACCCGACGCTGAGGGAATGCTCACCCTGGTCGATGAGGTATGCCGCCTCGAACACGAGGCTGACAAAGCGCAAGACCAGTTTGGCAAGCAGCTCTTCGCCCACGAGGACGATTTCAAACCAGCTGCGCTCTTCATGTGGATCAAAATCGCAAACAAGGTTGGCGACATCGCCAACGCCGCAGAGCGCATGGTCAACCAGACCCGGCTCATGGTGGCGCGCTGAGGACATGATGGACACGAACCTCTTGCTCCTGCTCCTCGCCGGCGTCTTCGGCCTGTACATGGCATGGAACATCGGCGCCAATGACGTCGCCAACGCCATGGGCACCTCAGTGGGTAGCCACGCGCTGACCATCAAGAAGGCCATCTTGGTCGCCGCAATCTTCGAGTTTGCGGGTGCGGTCCTCGTCGGTGGCCACGTCACCGATACCATCCGCAAAGGCATCGTTTCCCCAGAACTGTACGCAAGCGCGCCGAACGAGCTGGCCATCGGGATGCTCGCTGCCCTGCTCGCCTCGGCCCTCTGGCTTCAGTTCGCTTCCTGGCGCGGTTTGCCCGTGTCGACGACCCACAGCATTGTGGGCGGCGTCATTGGCTTCGGCGTGGCCTCCCAGGGCTTCGGCTCCGGCGACTGGGGACAGATGGGGGGTATCGTTGCCAGCTGGTTCGTCTCCCCGATCTTCGGCGGGCTGCTCGCCTTCTCTACTTTTGCGTTCATCCGCAGCAACATCCTCGATGCCAAAGACCCGCTGCAAAGCACACGGCGCCTCGCCCCCTTGCTCTTGTTTGTCGTCGGTGTCGTTCTGACCCTCACGCTCTTCTTCAAGGGCCTCAAGAACCTCAAACTACAGCTCAGCGTCGGCGAGACGGTAGCGATCGCGACGTCTGGCGGCGTGCTCATCGCGGCCGTCGCGCTGTTCCTGATGCGCAACGTGGGAAAAGGCGAGCGCCTCCCCCACGCGACGGCGAACCTTCGCGTCGAGGCCATCTTCGCGTGGCG
>JBMTAX010000765.1:0-1960 GCA_049429145.1 Myxococcota bacterium | reverse complement strand
TGCGCCTTGTCGACGGAGCGGGCAGACCAGCAAGCGCCCTCGTGCGCTTCGAGCTGCCGAGTGACGATGCGAGCCGCACCATCGATGTCGATGTGTTGCCGCCGCCTGAACTCCCCGTGGTCGGACCGTTGCCTGACGATCCGCTCCCTGAGCCCCCGCTAGACCCCACACCGGGCGACAACAAGAAGGCCGTGCGCATCATCGTCGACGATCGGGCATCGCAGGAACTGCTGACGCCATCGCTGAAGCTGTCGTTCGATGCAAGCGGCACGTTCGACGCCAGTTTCCCGGAGACCATCGTGTTGACGCCCATCGACGGAAGCGAGGGGTATTGGGAGGCGGTGGTCGAGGTGCAGGTCGACCCTGCGCGCACCACGGAGGGCACCACCGAGGGCACCTTCCCCTACTTCGCCTATTTGATCGAAGGTGGCGTGGAGTACGAGGCTTTGTCTGTCTCTATTACTGCCCCCGACGAGACTCCGGAGACCGTTCGCCTCTCCCTCGGCAATCCCGAATGGACGCCCGTTACCTTCCGGGTAGATGCCTCACGCGCCTACCTCACCGCCGACGGCAGCGAGCGTGGGGTGCGCGCGAACGAAGCCGTTTTCCTCACCGGCGAATGGCAGACTGCCGTCGACGTGCTCGGAAATAATGCAGGGGACGCCTTCTCGGGCGGCGAGCAGTTGAACCTGCGGATGCGCGAGCTCGCTGATCACCCTGGCGTCTGGACCCGCACCTTGTGGCTACCCCCGGGGCGGCCCTATGGGTGGAAGGTGGTGCGTTGCGACGCAGAAGAGGGGTGTGGCCCCCTCAATCAGCTGGTGTCGTCCTCCGGGCGCGCGTTCGCGACGGGGATGAAGAACCGCGCCACCGATAACGAGGACGCGTTTGCCGACCCTGCCGTAGGCCTCGTCGACCCTGTTGCTCCTGCCTCGACGACAGCAGGGGGACAGACCTGGGACTACAGCAACGCTGCGGTGTATCAGGGCCTTGGCGTAGGCGGCGAGCCTGACCCTAGCGGTACGCCCGATGGGCTGCGCATGTTCAAGCAAGAGGTGCCCGACCTCGTCGTGGTGGTGCAGGGCACCCCGATCATCACCCGCATTTTTCACGTCGGCACATGGCGCGACGTCAACTTGGGGCAGACGCCCACCGAGATCATCGCGTCGCAGTCTCCTGTGGAGCTCGGCGTCACCGATTACGACGACGGCATGATCGGCCGTTATCCGCCATCGAGGGAGGACCCATGACGACCCGACGCTCTCACGTCTCCCTGGTGCGGCCCGGGGCTGCTACCTCCCTGGTGACACTCTTCCTGTCACTGGCTGCCCACGACGCCTTGGCACAGGACTTCACCGAGGCTGTGACGCTCAGCTTCCGCAGCGATGCGGTGACGTACCAGGGGCCCCTCGACAGCGCGTGGCTCATGCTCGACGTGGACGGCGGCCGCAATCGTGTCTCTGATGCGCGACCCATGACCTGCACAGGGAGCAATCCGAAGACGTGCTCCACGACAGTGGACCTCGTGGAGGGTGACTACATCTATGTCTTCGTCGCGAACCCCGACGCATTCGTCGACATGGGCGACCCTGGCCTCAATCCCGACGACATTCCCGACTCCAACTTCTTCCGCGACCCAAACCCTCGCAATCCTGGTTTCTGTGGGCAGTTCTCCACCGACAACTGTCTTTACGTTCGTAACCCCAACCGACCGACCTTTGACGCTGCCAGCTTCGACCCTGGCCACGGCGCTCTGGTGACGACGTCGAGTGCGACATTGCGCATCACCGCACGGCGCGGTGCCGATGGTAAGAGTCTGAGCGTCGCGACAGCTCGCGCCTTCTACGAGGACGAGGAGCCGCCCTTTGTGCGCTTTAGCCCCACGCGCGAATCGACCGAGCCAGCTCTAATCGAGATCGCTGACGTGACCTTCACGGGTACGAGCGCGGGCGGCACCCTC
>JBMTAX010000764.1:0-1961 GCA_049429145.1 Myxococcota bacterium | reverse complement strand
GGGGGGGGGGGGCCCCCCCCCCCCCACGCCGCGAGGAGCTGCCATGACCACCACTGAGGCCACCACTTCCCGCGCCAGCGCGTCAGAGACCCCCTTTGAACGTCGAGTAGGGCACCCGCTAGGGCTGTTCCTGCTCTTCTTCGCCGAAATGTGGGAGCGTTTCTCGTATTACGGCATGCGCGCCCTCCTCGTGTTTTACATGATGAAGGGCTTTCTCGGTTTCGGCGACTCGAAGGCCTACGCGGTCTATGGCGCCTATACCGCCCTCGTGTACGCGACGCCCTTCATCGGCGGTCTGCTCGCCGACAAACTTCTCGGCGCCCGACGTGCGGTGGTGATCGGCGGACTATTGATGGCCGCTGGCCACCTGCTGATGACCCTCGAGGTCGACGCGGCCTTTTACGGGGCCCTCGCCTTGCTCATCTGCGGCAATGGGTTCTTCAAGCCCAACATCTCCACCATCGTCGGTGGGCTTTATCCTGACCGCCCCGAGAAGCGCGACAGCGGCTTCACCATCTTCTACATGGGCATCAACCTCGGGGCGGCCATGGCGCCTCTCCTCTGCGGCTACATCGGCGAGACCTACGGCTGGCACTACGGTTTCGGCCTCGCCACCATCGGCATGCTCATCGGTCTTGCTGTCTTTGTCGCGCCGGCCCGGGTGACCCAGGTGCTCATCGGCCTCGGCGCGCTCGCAGCGGCCGGGCTCATGGTCTACAGCGTGCGCGAGAACCCGCTCTTGCTCGCCATCAACCTCGCCATCGCCATAGCGCTCCTCGTGGCGGCGGGCTTTGCGACCTGGGCCCTCAGCCACGGTGCGCTCCCCGATGAGGCGGGCCGTGCCCCCTCTGAGGAGGCGCTGAAGGCGCCCTTCGTCGCGGGCCTCTCGAAACTACAGACCGTTTATCTCGGCATCGTCGTGGCCGTGCCCGTGCTCGCCCTCCTCGTGCGTCGTGACGAGCTCGCGGGATATCTGCTCACCGTCTTTGGCATCATCGCGCTCGTGGTGATCGTGCGCGAGGCGATCCGAGGCACTCTCGTCGAGCGGCAGCGCCTCTTCGTCGTACTCGTGATGATGTTCTTCTCGATGTTGTTTTGGGCCTTCTTCGAGCAGGCGGGCAGCTCCGTGAACAACTTCACGGATCGCAACGTCGACCGCGTCTTTGAAGATCGCGTGATCACCACGGCCGATGTCGGCACCACCCTCGACCTCGTGCCGACCCAGGCCATGCTCGGCTACGTCGCGCCCGCTGGCACCATCTCTGGCCACGACGGCAAGGTGATCACACTCGACAAACTCGAGGCCCTCAAGACCAGCGTGGCGGGCGGCACCGTCTCGTGGCTCGTCGACGCCTCCCATGTCGGCATGGGCCTCGGCGCGTCGTCGTCGGCAGAGATCCCCGCGTCGACCTTCCAGAGCGCGAACCCCATCTTCATCTTGCTCTTCGGCCTCGTCTTCTCGGCGCTGTGGGCTTTCTTGGCGAAGCGCAAGCTCGAGCCGTCGACGCCGGTGAAGTTCGGCCTCGGACTGTTGCAGCTCGGCCTCGGCTTCGCGGCCTTTTGGTACGGCGCCAAGACCGCGTCGAGCAATGGCATGGTGGGGGTGAGCTGGCTCTTGCTCGGCTATTTGCTGCACACCACGGGAGAGCTCTGCATCTCTCCGGTCGGTCTGTCGATGGTGACGAAGCTGTCGCCCCCGCGCATCGTGAGCAGGGTGATGGGAGCGTGGTTTCTGGCCACCGCCTTCTCGAACCTCCTCGCAGCGGTCATCGCGCAACTCACCGGCGTCGGCGGGCACGGCGGTGAAGAGGCGGTCGGGGTACCGCCCCCCGTCGAGACGGTGGGCGTCTACGGCGCAGTGTTCGGCCAGATCGCTGTCGCCGCTGCCGTCTCTGCGCTGCTCGTCTTCGCGCTGTCGCCACTCTTGCGCCGCTGGATGCACGAGGACGCGCCCATGGGCG
>JBMTAX010000763.1:0-1963 GCA_049429145.1 Myxococcota bacterium | reverse complement strand
AACTACGCGAGTACCCCGTGAGTCGCACACCACAGCGGCGGGCACATTCTCCGATCCATCAGAGGGGCCGCGCGTCTACGATATGGAGAGCTTGCGCCACCGCACCGTGGAGGTGTGGGCAGCGGGTTTTCGCTATCGCGGCACTTTCGTCGGCGCCGACGAACAGGAGCTGTATTTGCGCGGGGAGACTCGCTGGTGGGTCATCCGCATGGAGCACGTCAGCGACTTGAAGGTGATAGCGGACGCGCCCCTCGAGGAGCGTCCCCTCGCACGCACAGGGCCCATCCCGGGGCTTGACGGGACATGCTCTGCGATCGAGCCCGACGAGGTGCCATCGGCACCCCCCGAGGACGAGGAGTGAGCCACGGCTGTTGCCTCGTGCGCCTCCCTCCTGCCCTCGGCGCGTGCACTCTTTGCCACCCCGCGTCGCTTGCCTCGCAGTCGCTGCACACTGTCTTTTCGAAGGCGGGTAGCGTTACCCTCTCGCGGCGCTGAGAGACCTATGGCAGGGCCAGGCGTTCGCAGGGGCGGTGTCGCGCCCCTCTTTTCCGACGGGAGTCTGCTCATGAGAAAGTTTGTCCTCGCTGTGACCGCAGCCATCGCCCTTGTCGCGACAACGGCATGCTCCAGCATCGAGTCCACGAAAGTCGACGGTTCCACCATCGCCAGCAACGGCGAGGCCATGGCCGTCATTCAGGCCACCAACCTCGGCCTCACCCTCGTCTTCAACTTCGTCACCGTCTTCGAGTCCACCCTCGATACCTCGGTGAACAAGCTCCTCGTGACCGAAGCCAAGGCTCTGGGGGGCAACCGCGTCGAGCTCATGTACGCCTGGGAGTACCCGAAAGGGGGCCTATTTCAGTGGTTCGGCCCGACGGTCCTGAACATCGTGAATCTGTCACCGACCGTCGCCGCTGGCATCGCGGTCAAGTGAGCGGCCTCTCTCGGTGAAGGGCCGCTTGGCTCCTCACCGATGGTCAGTTTTGCAGGCGCGGGGGCCATTCGGCGTACGCCCTACCGGTTCCTGCGCCGAGCGCTGAAGGACCCAGGACACCGACGCACGACGAAAGTCGTCGGTACGAGAGCCGAGCAGCTCGATGCGACAACGAGACTTCCTCCCTTTGCTATGCGTTCTTGCGACTGTGCTCGGCGCCTGTCAGCGCGCTGCCGCCCCTGCAGCCAGCGACGAGGGTGCTATGGAACGCGCCATCTTCAGCGAGGCGCTCGAGGCCATTGAGGCACGAAGTCGGGTCCTGCGCGACTACCGCTACGAGGGCGTCGCGTTCCGTCCCGACCCACCCCACGAGGTTCATTTCCGGTATGCGCTCAAGCAGCCGAAGATGCTCCGCGCCGACGTCGACGAACTTGCCACCAGCTTTGTGTTCGACGGTCGCACTTTGTCGATTCTCGACCACGGCCACAAACAGGCGGTGCGCCAGGACCTCACGGCCCTCGACGACGGCGCAGCCGCTGGCGCCCTCCACCAGTTCTTTCATGATTACAGCAGTGAGGGTTGGAAACCTCCGTTGCTGCGTCCTGACCTCGAGGCGAACCGCGCCGTTCGAGAGCGGCAAGCCGACGGGACCTTCCACTGGCTCGTCGAGACCCAGCTCGACGATGCGGCACTCGCCTTCGTTCGCTACGAACTCCGTGCGCCGACGGCCGATTTCGTGAAGAAAGAGTTCGTCGACAAGGCCGGCACGGTGGTGGCTTCCATAGAGGTCAAGAACGAACACCATGACGCGCAATCGGGCCTTCACTTCCCGTCCGTGTGGGAGCTCGCCTCGGGGCAGAACCGATTCCGGGTGGAGCTGCGGGACATTCACATCAACGAGGGCCTTGGGCCGGCGCATTTCGAGGCGGCCGTTCCCGCGGGGTACTCGCTCAAGGAAATCCAGAGGTAGTGCATGAGACGATGGCGCGCTTTCATGATGGCAGGGCTTGTGTTGACCCTCGGTGAGGC
>JBMTAX010000762.1:0-1976 GCA_049429145.1 Myxococcota bacterium | reverse complement strand
ACGAACTCTGCAATTCGTCATGGACAGCCTGCGCTATTGGGTCGAGTAGGCTCACATTGATGGGTTTCGGTTCGACCTCGCTTCTGCCCTCGCACGGGGTATGCATTCGGTAGCGAGGGCGGGGGTGTTCTTCGACACCATTCGCCAAGACCCGGTTCTCTCCCAGGTAAAGCTCATCGCAGAACCCTGGGACATTGGGGCTGATGGGTACTTGGTAGGAGGCTTTCCGCCGGGGTGGGCAGAGTGGAACGGGCGCTATCGGGACACGGTCAGGGATTATTGGCGCGGCGTCGATCAACGCCTCTCAGAGTTTGCCTACCGTTTGACGGGCAGCTCGGACCTCTACGAATCCAGTGGCCGCAAGCCATACGCCAGCATCAATTTCATCACCGCCCACGATGGTTTCACCCTCAGCGACCTCGTTGCATACAACAACAAGAAGAACCACGACAACGGGGAAAACGGGCACGATGGCCACGACGACAATCGCTCCTGGAACTGCGGGGTAGAAGGCCCATCGAACAACCCGGAAATCTCTCAGCTGCGCGATCGTCAACGACGAAATCTCATGGCGACTCTCTTGTTGTCGCAAGGGGTGCCGATGCTGAGCCACGGTGACGAGCTCGGCCGCACGCAGCGTGGCAATAACAATTCCTATTGTCACGACAGCGTGCTGACATGGATTGACTGGGAGAACATCGACACAGCGATGCTCGCGTTCACCCAAGCACTGCTGGCATTTCGTCACAAGCACCCGGTCTTTCATCGAAGGCGTTGGTTTCAGGGACGTTCCATCCACGGTTCGCTGGTCCATGACATCGCGTGGTTCACGCCGAGCGGAGAAGAGATGAACGACACAAGCTGGCGCACACCCTTCGCGCGAGCGCTGGGCGTATTTCTCGCCGGGGATACCTTGGCAGCGCCTGGACCCCGGGGGGAGCACGTAGAAGACGATTCCTTCTTTCTTTTGTTCAACGCCCACGATGGTCCCCTCGCCTTTCAGATGCCTCCGCTCTCCTTCGGCCGCCTGTGGTGTCTCGACCTCGACACGAGGACGAAGGACGCATCACCCGCTACGGTCGTCCTCCGCGGGGCAGCCACCCGCTTGGAACTTTGTGCGCACAATCTTGCGGTGATGAGACGTGTCGCCTGAAACCCGTCCTCGAGTCGCCACCTACCGACTGCAATTGCATGCAGGCTTTACCCTGGATGACGCGGCTGCACTGCTCGACTACTTGGCTGAACTAGGCATCAGCCACGTCTATCTATCCCCTTATTTGCAATCGACTCCAGGAAGCTCTCATGGCTACGATGTGGTCGATCCTGCCAAGGTCGACCAAGACCGAGGCGGTGAGGTTGCGTTTGGACGTCTGTGCCGCGCGCTGCGTCGAACGGGAATGCAACAGCTTCTCGATATCGTGCCAAACCACATGGGCATCGGCACGCGCCACAATCGCTGGTGGTGGGATGTGCTCGAGAAGGGTCCGCACAGTCCCTTCGCTGCTTCCTTCGACCTCGACTGGGGACAAGTAGTCGGTCGACGACCGCGACTGCTCCTGCCCTGCCTCGCCCGCCCCTACGGGGAGGAGCTGAGCCGCGGTGTTTTCCGACTGATGAATGAAACTTACGGCTTCACTGTGCGCTATAAGGACCGCGAGTTCCCGCTTTCCCGGCAATGCACTGAGATTATTCATGCATATTCCCTGGAACTGTCGAAAGGAACAGCCTCTGGGCGACGAGCCTCCCTTGTTCGACTCGTGCAAGCTCTCGAGACGCTCGCTGGGCCAGGAGGACACATCGGGTCTGCCGACGTCGCCCCTCGTCTATCCCCCGTAGCCGTCTTGATGTCGACAAGCGAGGGTGAACAGCAATGCGAGATGTTTCGTCGTGCGCTTACAATTATCTCCAATGACCACAGCGCGATGCACGCGGTTCTCGAGGCGCAACACTACCGACTCGCTTCCCATGTCCTGGCC
>JBMTAX010000761.1:0-1976 GCA_049429145.1 Myxococcota bacterium | reverse complement strand
GGATGGTCGCCTCCCAGACGGTGTTGGGTTAGGAAGCCCGTCGAGCTTGTCGCAGGTTTGCGATGTGGTCGATGTTGACGCCGAGGCGAGGAAGGAGGACAGCCGAATGCATGCCGGTGTTGTAGTCGTTGCGTGCCACTGGCGCTACATTCCCCGCGGGCAGGCCGAAGCTGGCATGACGTGGAGGCGGTGGTGATTCGTTGGTGGACCCGGCTCATGCTCCTCTGTACCGTCGCGCTGGTGGCCCTCGGCGTCGTTGGGTTTTGGGCACGACTGACAGCTGGGGAGCGCTATCTCCTGCTAGACAAAGCCCGGCACGCGGATGTGGATGGGCTGCTGCAGGCGGCCGGCGACAAGGCAAAGCTACAGCTCGCCGACGACCAGAGGCGCGGGACCGCTGCCCTCCGAGACCTGTCTGGGCGGGCCGTTGACGCGGCTGCCGAGGGCGCAAGAAACGCAGCGCAAGAGCGGCTCGATGAGGAGCTCGGTCCTCAAAATCCTTAGGGGGTGACAGGTTCGACCTTCGTCAACTTGTTCGTCCGTCTCGTTTTGCTGGAGGGTCTGGCGCCAGCACTTCTCTCCTCGAGTGAATCTGGGCCGATGCCCCACCCGGTAACGCACGCCGCGACCAAAAGGTGCCGGAGCATCTTTTCGCTTCCGACTTCTCGGCGCCTCGGGAGCGGCCCGCTCAGGTGTCGTCGACACCTGGGGGCTGCTCACGATAATGGCGGAGCGCGCGTCGCAGCGGCTCTTCGAGGGCAGCAGCAGCGGCCGCGGTCCAGGCGCACACTCCGGAAGGATGGGCGGCGCGCTGGGTGTAGTACAAAAGCTCTCCGTCCAGCGCGGTCATGGAGCAGGCCGCTGCGCGCAGCAGCGCCTCTGGCCCCGCGGTGTCCCAGACCTTGATGCGCTTGCTGCCGCTCAGGTACAGGTCGGCCCCCCCGTCGACGATGAGGGCCGCTTTGAGCCCTACTGAACCCTTGCGTACCGCCGAGCCACCCCCAATCGCCGTGAGCATCGCGTCGGTGACGCGGTTCGGGTGAGAGCGGCTCACCGCCGCGCGTGGCCCCTCCGGCGGGAGGGGACGCTCGCGCAGATCAAGTCGCTCTGGAACGACAAGTGCCTGTATGCGCTCGCAAAAGCGTTCACCGTCGGCGACTGCTCCGCGCCAGAGGGTGTCGGTGGCAGGCTGGTAGATAACGCCGAGAGCAGGCACACCCTGTACACACAGGCCGATCATGACGGCGTAGTCATCTCGCCCCTCGATGAACTCGGCGGTGCCATCGATGGGGTCGACGAACCAGACCCGATCCCCCCCGGGGACGACACCATCGCCGCTCCAGCTCTCTTCACTGACGATGACATCGAGGGGAAAGGCTGCAGCCAGCCCCTCGCGGAGGGCCACGTCGGCGGCGAGGTCAGCCTCCGTGACGGGGCCTTGATCCCCTGCCTTCTCCTGGGGATGCTCTCTGGCCCGATCGCGTACTCCCAGAATGATTTCGCCTGCGCTTTTGGCGAGGTCGCTGGCGACGCGAAGCTCCTCGGTGAGGATACTGGGTTTTGGCGGGGGCATAGAGAACCTTCGTGGTGAATCGTCGATGTCACGCCGCGTTGTCGCGGGAGCCGGTC
The DNA here is from genome assembly GCA_049429145.1 of Myxococcota bacterium. Lineage (GTDB taxonomy): Bacteria > Myxococcota > UBA727 > UBA727 > CAYLZW01 > JBMTAX01. The sequence continues at coordinate 347 of JBMTAX010000761.1, read as the reverse complement.
GGAATGGTGCCAACGGACGATTACATTCAGTGATGGAGGAAGTCGCTCACCTGCTCAAGGAACTGCCGCCGACCGTCTCCCGAGCGGATGTCGATCTCACTGACATCGACCCGGAGCACCTCGACGCCATATTTCGTTTCGCAAATGCTTGGAAACGCTGAGTAGTAGCCGTTCAAGCCCTCGAGAAAGCTGCGCTGGATGGCGCTCTCCTCGGCACGGCCGCGCGTCTGGATGCGTTCGATGAGGCGGTCGACGTGGGCCGTGAAGCAAATCACTTTGTCGGGTCGGTGCAGGTCGCGATGGAGTCTCTCGAAGTACTCGAAATAAAGATCTAGCTCCCGCGCTTC
>JBMTAX010000760.1:0-1977 GCA_049429145.1 Myxococcota bacterium | reverse complement strand
AAGCCACGGGCCGCATCGACGAACTCGATGACATCCCCGACGGGGGAGAGCAAAACCCGCGTACCCGCCGCATCGTCGACGAGCTGAAGCGACGCTAGGCGCTGGGTGGCGGTTCTGCCCGCCCCGCATGGTCGTGGCCGCCGTTCGGGGGCACTGCACACACAGCTCGCTTCCATGGAGTTGAGGTGTACCTCCCCTCATTCGAGATCGTGTCCGGATCTCAACCGCACCAGAAGACCATTTTTTTTCTGCACGGGATCCTTGGATCCCGCCGAAACTGGTTGAGCTTTGCGCGGCAACTTATTGAAAAAGCTCCACATTGGCGGGCAGTGCTGATCGACCTGAGGCACCATGGGGAATCGCATGGTGCGCCCCCGCCAGACGATCTCCGTGCCTGTGCGCAGGACGTCGCCCAAGTGGCGGCGACCTTGGGGGCTGAGCCCGCCGTGGTGATCGGGCACTCGTTTGGTGGCAAGGTCGCTCTTATGTACGCCCAGGAGCAAGCCACCGACCTGGAGGAACTCTGGGTGATCGACGCTCCCCCAGGGCTGCGAGAGTCTCGTTCTCGTGGTGATGTGGAAAGCGTATTTCAAGTGATAGGCGAGCTCCCGCTGCCCATTCCAGGTCGGCGGGAACTGGTCGATACCTTGACGGCGCGAGGGCTCTCGGTAGAGGTGGCCCGCTGGATGACGACCAACCTTCGGCCGGCCCCGGGTGGCGTCGGGTTCGTGTGGCGCTTCGACCTCGAGGCCGCTACCCGCATGCTACGAGCCTACGGTGCGTACGACGCATGGCCCGTGCTTGAGGCCCCCCCGTCTGGTGTCCGGCCCGTGCTGGTGCGAGGGGGGCGCAGCGACCGGTGGCTCGGCGACGACCTGCAGCGGCTCAGCGCGCTCGCCGCCGCTGACAGGATCGGGTACCACGTCATCGAAGACGCGGGTCACTGGCTGCACACCGAATCGCCCGAGCGGTTGCAGCAGCTGCTCGCCCCGACGCTGTCGGCCCCATAATGGCCGCGGCGCACGAGCCTCTCGCGCCCTACCCGTCGCCCGAAGAGAGGGACGCCGAGCTCTCGGCGCTCGTCGAGCTACTGGACGCTCGGCTGCACCGCTACGGGACAAGCGTCGAGGGAAGGCCTCTGCACGCCGTGCGTGTGGCCTGCGCGGGGCCGCGACAGAAGGGGCAGGTCCTCTGTGTCGCGAACCTCCATGGGCTCGAGTGGGTGGGCAACCGAGTGGCGGTGGGGCTGCTCCGTGCGGTCCTCGATGGGGAGCCAGAGGTGGCGCGGCTCCTCGAGGACGCAGCGCTTGTCGTGGTCCCCTGCGCGAATCCTGACGGTTACGCGCGGGTGTATCGGCAAGGCGGGAGAGGGAACCTGCGGGAGCTTCGCACCAACGCGCGGGGCGTCGACCTCAACCGCAACTTCCCGCCTCCTCAGGGCGCGCTCTTAGGCTCATGGCCCGGCGCGGGGTCGCGCCGCCCCGGTACTCGCACCTACCGGGGCGAGGCGCCCCTCAGTGAACCCGAGTCCCGTGCACTTGCTGCTTTCCTCGACGAGAATACCTTCGTGGGGAGCGTGAGCCTACATTCCTACATGGGAACCTTGATCACGCCGCGGCTACCCTCGCGCCAAGAGTACGGGGCATATGACGAGCTCTGCGCAGTGTTTCGGGCACACCAGCGCCGCTGGCGCTACCGCCGGTTTGCGAGCCGGCGGTTCGATACCTTTACCGGTGAGCTCGAAGACTACCAGCATCACCATCACCGCACGTGGGCGACGTGCGTGGAGGTGTTCCCGCTGCTGGAGAGCTGGCGCCAACACCGGCGGGCACCTTCGCTTTTTTGGCGCTTCAACCCCCGCGACCCCCAGCTGTTCGTCCACAACGACGTCCCTGCCATCATCGCTTTTTTTCGGATGTGTGTGGAGCGAGGTCCCGTACCTTGAGCAGCCCGGGCCCGCTGGGGCTCATGGTCATT
>JBMTAX010000759.1:0-1984 GCA_049429145.1 Myxococcota bacterium | reverse complement strand
CTTCGCCTCAAAGAACGCGAGCGTGCAGACCCGTCGAAGCTCGAGACCGAGCAAGACTCGATCAAGCAGTCACTCCTGCGTACCCGCCAGGGCACCGTGCGAGAGCAGTTTGTCGAGGGCCTTCGTGAGTCGGCAGACCTGATGAAGAACCAGCGTCTCATCTCCTACGCGGGCTGAGAGAAGTAGGTCGGCGGCCGTGTCCTCGTCCCAGCTCCCTGACAGCGTCGAGCCTGCCGCTGTAGTCACTTCTTCCGCGGGACTCAGCGGTCTGAGCCCCCCGGATCGGTCCCTCGTCGAGGACGAGCGAGCGATGGCGACACGGGTCGGGCGGCGTATCGCACGCAGCCTTGCGGAAGCGGCGGCACCAACCACGGCGCAAGAACGGGCACGGCTCGAGGCCGAGCTCGTGGCCCTTCGCGACCAGATCGGCGAGGCCCGCGGCGAGGATGTCCCCGCCCTGCTCGCCCAGATGATGCGCACGGCAGCCGTGGCCCAAATGAGTGGCCCGAAGGCCGAAGGCACCGCCGACCCAGCGAGCCCCTACTTTGGGCACATGCGACTGAGGGAGGGGGCCCGCGCCCGGGACGTCCTCATTGGCAAACGCGCAATGGTCGACCGGGAATCGGGGGTGGTCATCGTCGATTGGCGCAATGCCCCGGTGTCACGACTCTACTACCGATACGACGAAGGCGACGAATACGAAGAGGAGTTCGGCGCAGTGAGCCGCGAAGGCGAGGTGCTGGTTCGTCGCACGGTAAGCTTTCGCAATGCCGAGCTGATCCGCATCGCGTGCCCCCAGGGCACCTACGTCGTAAAGAACTTTCCCGAAGGGCGAGAATGGGTCGCTTTGCCGGTCCTAGAGGCGCCAGAGTTACGCGGTGGGGTAGGCATCGCCGTGCGGGCACCAGGTCCGAGTGAGGCAGGGCCTCGAGGACGACTCGGCCACTTTGGCGATGACCACCTACGGCCTGACAAGCATCTGCCCGAGATCGCTGCGCTCATCGACCGTGCGCAGTTTGACGCGATGACCCGACCCGATGCAGGGGTGGTGGTACTTCAAGGCGGCGCGGGATCCGGCAAGACGACGGTAGCGCTCCATCGCATCGCGTGGCTCTGTTTCCAAGCGCGAGAGCACTTCCGGCCACGCCACATGACGGTGGTCGTGCGACAGCCTGCCCTGGTGCGCTACGTCGAGCGAGTGCTCCCCTCCCTCGACGTCGCGGGTGTCCGCGTGCAGTCCTATGAGCAGTTCGGTCGGCATGCGCTGCAGCTGGTGTTGCCACGCCTCGAGCGACGCCGCGTCAACGACGCCCCAGGGGATGTCGCATCGCTGAAGAAGCACCCTGGCATGTTGCCGGCCATCCGAGCGCAGGTCGCTCGTCGAGAGGAAGAGTTCTCGCTCGACCTGGCACAAGTTCTCGAAGACCGACAAGGAAATGGCCGGGTCTTGGCTGACTGGCGCGAGCGCCAGGGGATCCCGTGGCTGGTGCGGCTCGAGGAGTTCATCGACGCGCTCCCATTCCTGGCTGTGCCCGAGGATACCCGGGAGCGCGCACGGCGCGCCGCTGAACGGGCTCGCAAGAAGGTGGGTGACCTCGAGGTCGAATGGGAAGAGCTGATCACCGACCGTGCACTTTTGGCGCAGCACGTCGGACAGGGGCCCTTCGCGTTGTCCGACCGCTCGCTCAACAGTGCGCTCGCATTCACCAAGCGTCAGATCGAAGAAGCCGACGGTGACGACGACATCGACCCCATCGCAAAGCGCCCGGTGGATGGTCGCTCGTCGCTGGATGAGGACGACCCCTTGGGCGCCCTCGAGCCCCATGACACCCCTCTTCTGCTGAACATGTGGATCGCCCGCACCGGCGGTATCGTCCCGGCGAATGCCCGTCGGTTGAGCCAAGCAACGCCGCTTCGTTTCGACCACATCGCCGTCGATGAAGCGCAAGACTTGAGCGCGGTAGAGTTGCTGCCTCTCGTCGTG
>JBMTAX010000758.1:0-1985 GCA_049429145.1 Myxococcota bacterium | reverse complement strand
CCCGCTCAACTTGCAACCGCGCCACCCCCCACTCCCCGGCATACCGCCCATCCGGCTCCAGCAACTCCGCAAGCTCATCCAGGCCCTGCCACGCCTCCACCTCCCACTGGCCCACGAGCGACCCGAACACATCCCATGCCGGCCCATCCGACCCGATGTGCACATGCGGCACCCCCCACCCCGCGATCGCCAGCCGCATCGCCTTGCTCATCAGCGGCCCGCCCGCCGTCACCACCACATCCGGCCGTCCACCTGCACCCTCCAGCTCCGTCCCCCACGCCGCCATCCACCGGTCCGCCGACGCCTCCACCCCTTCTCCCACCACCCCACTCCACACCTCCGCCACCACCCCAGCCACCCGCCCTAACCGCTCCCCGATCCCCGCATCGCCCGGCACACGCCGCAGCACATGTTGCGTCGCGTATTCAGGCGCGTCTTGAGGCGCGTGTTCAGGCGCGTGTTGCGGAGCGAGTCGTGGCACCATCGCTCCGATCACCACAAGCACCCCCGCGCCCGATCCATCGCAGAAGCTGAGGAGAGGGTTGGGGGGCGAGGAGGAGGTTGAGGACGAGGTTGAGGTTGAGGACGAGGTTGAGGGCGAGGTTGAGGTTGGAGGCGGTGCGGTGGTGTCGACCTCGTTCTGTGCGGCGCAGCCGCACCCGTTCTCGTTCTCGTTCTCGTTCAGCGGCGCAGCGCGCCGCGCGTTCTCGTTCTCGTTCTCGTTCTCGACCTCGTGCTGTGCGGCGCAGCCGCACGCGTTCTCGACAACGCCGTAGAGCGGTTCGGAGAGGGGGATGTTGACGTGGACCGGGCCGTGTGCGGAGGAGGCCATGGCGCGACGCGCCGCCTCGGCCGCGGCCGAGGGATCGTGCTCGTCGAGGTCGAGGCTGAGGAGGACGTGGGGGGCGAAGAGGTGGGCCTGGCGCGCGGTTTGGCCGTGGCCGCGGTCGCGGGACGCGACCGGGCGGTCGGCGGTGAGGGAGAGCAGGGGAACGCGGGCGTGGAAGGCTTCGGCGAGGGCCGGGCCGTGGTTGACTGCGGCCGTGCCGGAGGTCGACACCGCCGCCGCCGGGCGGCGCGTCGCCAGCGCCATGCCCAGTGCGATGTGCGCAGCAGACCGCTCGTCGATGGCAACGGTCAGACGGATTCGGGGCTCATGGTACAGCGCGATGACGAGCGGTGCGTTCCGTGATCCCGGCGAAACAACTGCGTCCCTCAGACCATTGTCTGCCAGCGCCTTCACAAGCTCCGCGGTCACCCGATGCGCTGTTGTCTTCACAACGCAAAGATACCTACGCCCTACTGCACCCCCCGCTTCTTACTCGGTTTGGGCACCACAAGAATGCCCGTAAAATGCAGCGACCGTTCAGGCAAAAGCTCGAAGTCCCCCGATGTCGCCACCACATGCGCCATGTAAGCGCAGAGCCCCGCATCGATAAAGTCGATGTTCATTCCCTTCGGAAAGTCCGTACACAGGCCGGTTAACAACTTATCCCGCTGTTCCCGCTTCTTACATGCTTGTGCCTCGGGGCCGAGCAATGCCCAAGCAATGGCATGCGGAAACGTTTCAAAGCAACAGCGCTCACCAGCCACTGGGTCTGTCAGCAGCAATGGAAACCCCGATTGACTGAGTGTGTAAAACAACCTTTCGCCCTGTTTCATCCAGCCATAAAAGGCCTTTTGCCCATCTGTGCCTTCCGTCTCAAGAACATCCATGAAGTGCGCGTTCGGCGTCGAAAAGCACTTGATGCCCCTGCGACGCAGTTCCGTCTCGCACGGCCGGCTCTTTCCTTCTTTGCTCCACGTACACGGCGCATCCACAGCAACCACTCGGGCTCCTTGCCCATTCACCCAGCCAGCTACAACCGCAGCATCGCAACTTGTCGTGTGCCCTGCATACTTCCCGTCAGTGAAGGCCACAGCGTGGTAACCCTTCTTCGCGCCACCGACATCGATTCCCACCACGGTGCACGCTTTTTTGTTGC
>JBMTAX010000757.1:0-1986 GCA_049429145.1 Myxococcota bacterium | reverse complement strand
TCGACGGCTCCCTCGTCGTGCAAACCGGCGTCCTCGAAGGCCCCGAAGGCGTCGGCTGACAGGACCTCCGCCCACTTGTAGGAGTAGTACCCAGCTGCGTACCCACCCGCGAAAATGTGGCTGAAGCCGCATAGAAAGCGGTCTTCACGCAACGGCTGCATCACCAGCGTTCTCGCTGCAACCTCCTGCCGTACGTCGAATGCGCCCTTGCCGTGACCAGGTCGGTAGCGATGGTGCAGCTCAAGATCGACCCGGGCGAAGTCGATCTGACGCAACATCATCGTCGCGGTGCGATAGGTGCGCGCGGTCTTTAGCTTCTCAACGAGGTCCGCTGGCAGACGCTCACCGGTACGCCAATGGCGGGCGATTCCAAGCAGCGTGTCGTCGTGATAGCACCAGTTTTCCATGAACTGGCTCGGAAGTTCCACCGCGTCCCACTCGATTCCGTTGATGCCTGAGACATCTGGGTAGTCCACTCGGGAGAGCATGTGCTGCAGTCCGTGTCCGAACTCGTGGAACAACGTCTCGACCTCCCGAAAGGTCATCAGCGACGGCGCATCCCCCACCGGGGGGGCTTGGTTGCAGCATAGGTGTGCCACCGGAAGTCGAAGCGTACCGTCGGAAGACCTCCTCCGACGCACGACGCACTCGTCCATCCATGCGCCACCGCGCTTGTCGGCGGGTCGCGAGTAAGGGTCGAGATAGAACGCTGCGATGTCATCGCCGGTGCCAGGGTCGACGACGCGGAAGAAGCGCACGTCTTCATGCCAGACCGGCGCCTCGCCGTCGGCGGGTCGCACCTCGACACCAAACAGACGCTGTGCCAACGCAAAGAGCCCATCGAGCACGCGAGGCAACGCGAAGTAAGGCCTCAGCTCTTCATCGGTAAAGGCAAAGCGGCGCTCCCGTAAGCGTTCCGCAAGGAACTCGACGTCCCAGTTGGCGAGGTCATCACCCGACGATGGAGCGCCCGAGACACCTTCCTGTACTAACGCACGCAACGCATCGACGTCGTCACCCGCCGCTGTTCGGGACGCTTCAACCAACTCGTCGAGGAGGGTCTCGATCGCGTCCACGCTGTCGGCCATCTTGGTGGCGAGACTCAACTCTGCGTAGGACGTAAAGCCGAGCAGCGCAGCCTTCTCTTGGCGCAGCGCGAGAATTTTTTCGATCAGAGGCGTGTTGTCGAGGTCACCTGCAGAGGCACGTGTCGCGAAGGCGCGATAGACCTGCTCGCGCAGGTCGCGCCGCTGTGCATGCTTCATGAAGGCCACATAACTTGGCGGATCGAGAGTCACCCGCCACGGCCCCTTCTCGGGTGTCGCGTCGTCGTGCCCTGCCCCCGCAGCCGCTTGGGCATAAAGTTGCCGAGCGCTGTCGGGCAGCCCTACGACATCCGCGACATCGTGCAGCACCAACTCCCACGCCCTGGTGGCGTCGAGCACATGGTTCGAGAACACCGTCGAAAGCCCGCTGAGTTCTCCCTGGATCTCGTTGAAGCGACGTTGGGCAGCCCCTTGCAGCTCGATGCCCGAGAGCCGGGCATCACGCAAGCGTTGCTCGATCACTCGTCGCTGCGCACCATCGAAGGACGCCCAAGAAGTTCCGTCGCGCAGCGCACTGAATGCAGAATGCAGCGGCCCTGATTGAGACCATCGGAGTCCGAGCTCGACGATGCGGGGCTGCACGGCCTGATATGCTGCCCGAAGCTCGGGCGTGTTTCTCACGCCATTCAAGTGACTCACCGCGCGCCATGCGCGGGTTGCCCCCGCCCAGATGTCTTCGATGCGTTCGACAACCCCTTCCCAGGTCGGTGCCGCCCCCTCACTCAGCTCCGCCTCGAGGACGGGCAAGGCGGCATCAACCGCATCGAGCAGCGTCGTCATGGCAGGCACGACGTGCTCGGCACGAATGCGATGGAAAGCAGGGATGTCGGTTGGCTCGAGCAGCGGGTTGTCGTTCATGGCATCTCCGAGGTCGCACGAC
>JBMTAX010000756.1:0-1986 GCA_049429145.1 Myxococcota bacterium | reverse complement strand
CCGGTAGAGAGCAGCGGCAGGGTCACAGGGGTCACACACACCATCGTCATCGTCATCAGGGTCACAGGCGTCACCCTGTCCGTCACCGTCGGTGTCGGCGTCATAGGCACATCGGCCAGAGAGAGCGCAAAACCCGCCCGCTCCACGGCAATCATCGTCCGTGCGGCACGTCGGCGCTGGAGCCGGTACCGCAGGGCACCGGTCACAGGCGTCGCCGACCCCATCCCCATCGCTGTCGAGCTGGTCGGCATCAGCGAAGTCAGGGCAAATGTCACACGCATCGCCAATGCCGTCATGGTCACGATCACCCTGGGCCGGGTCGTAGAGTTCACGGCAAACATCAATGCCATCGAGAACCCCATCTCCGTCACGATCATCATCACAATCATCTGCGGTTCCGTCGTGGTCGCCATCCGATTCCGAAATACATTGGCCCCCCTCTAGACAGGTACCTCCTGCGGTGGCGCAATCTGCGTCCGCCACACAGCTGATTCGAGCGATAGTTCTCTCGCATTCGTCACAATCATCGCCGATACCGTCCCCATCGCTGTCTTCTTGAGAATCGAGCGCGCGGCTCGGACACAGGTCGCATGCGTCGCCGTCACCGTCCCCGTCCATATCCATCTGCTCGGGGTTGTGAGTCTCCGGACAGTTGTCAACGCCCGCGCAATCTGCCGCTGGGGTAGCTGCTGCATTTTCATCGTTGCACCAGCCATCATTGTCCCTGTCCGTGTCACAACGATCTCCGACACCATCACCATCGAGGTCTGCGAACGGGAAGAGGTCGAACTGGGTCGGACAGAGGTCACATGCATCCCCTACCGCATCACCATCAGCGTTCTCCTGCCGGGGGTTCGCGAAACTGGGACAGTTATCGACCGCATCCGCAATACCGTCACCGTCATCATCTTCGTCGCATGCATCGCCTTGGCCATCGCTGTCCGTGTCGACCTGCGTGGCGTTTGACCCCTCGGGGCAGTTGTCGAGTGGCACCTCCACCGCGTCCTCTGGCCGGCACGGCGCTGCGGTGACACATCGCAGTGTGGTCGCTTCTACCTCGTCCCGTTCGCTGTCTGTCTCTAGGTCACTGCCGCATCGCTCATGAGGGTAGACCCCCAGCCACCACGGACATTGAGACGTAGGGTCGTCGTTGCACTCATCCCCTCGTCCCTCACCGTCCGTATTGAGCTGCGCAGGGTTGTATCGGTCGGGGCAGTTGTCACAGGCATCGCCGACACCATCACCGTCAATGTCAGCTTGGGTGGTATTCGGTATCCCAGGACAGTTGTCATCGATGACACCGTCCCCATTGGTGTCTTCCTCGAAGAAGCCGTCGAGGTCCTGATCGAGGACAAAGCTGTCGAGTACAATCTCAGGTGTGGCGACCTCTGCGGAGAAGGCAGGCACCGTCACTTCCACGAGGCGGCTGGAGATAAAATCGACCCGGGTCAAGGGAGAATGAAGAAGATCGAGAGGTGCAGTGTCACCGCTGCGGTCATTGTCCGCCCAGGCGAACAAATTGACCTTGGCGCCAGGACTCACCCTGGATGGCGGAAGTCGCAATCCCGAAAATTCCGCACGGAGATTTCCCTCTTCGTCCCGTGTCCACGCGTTTGGTGCCACCGCAACAGCCCCCAAAGGCAGCTTCGGTTGTGAGACCGGATCGGGAAAAAACGCGGGATGCCCGTCTTCAGCGAGAACGGCGGTGACATACAGCGGACCGACCAAGGTTCCAGCTGACGCCTGCAGGGTCAGCGTGTAGCGCGCCTGTTCGCCGAGCACGGCAGCGCTTCTCAGCTCGACAATATACGGGCCAACTCGTTCCGAGACGGGATGAACGAGCGATGCCTTCCCTGCCTCACCTTCCGTGGTCGCGAGCACCCGAGCACCAGGCCATGCCGGGTCGCCCGCCGTCTGCAGGCGGAGTTCGAAGTCGTCGAGAGTCTCCCCTGCATCGATAGTGACGACGACGGTCGCCCGTTTTTC
>JBMTAX010000755.1:0-1990 GCA_049429145.1 Myxococcota bacterium | reverse complement strand
CATAACAGAGGTCGTTTTCCACCACGCCCGTGCAACCTGCCGGACATTGGCCGTAATCTCCAGCGACGCCTCCGGGCCTAAGCAGGTGCAAGTCCAGGTCAGTCTGTCCACAGCAGTACACACGTCGTTCTGCCAAAGGCAGAGAGAGGCAGGCATCACTCTCGCTCTCGTAACAGCAACCGTCAGACGTCGGATCTTCATCGGGAGAACATGACGTGCCTAGTGCCGTCCCCCAGACCAACACCACGGCGAGATCGCGAGGCAAGATCACTGCGTCGGCCTCGCGATACGCGCCTCGAGCGTCCGTCGCGCGCAGCCGCACCCGGAAGGTCCCCACGGCGTCGGTGGTCACCCGCGTCCACGCCACCTGCTTGCACGTGCCCGTGACGCAGCGATAGCCGCTGGCCGTATCGCAGTGATCGTCGTCGTCGCAGCTGCCTGCGACGGTGTTGCCCACCAAGAACGCGCTGGAATCAGCAGGCTTGTCCACCAACGACCACGCAAAGAGGAAGGGGTCGCCCTCTGGATCCTCCGTCTCACTCCCATCGATGATCACTTCACGCCCGAAGCCGACCTTGACTTCGCTACGCCGGGTGACGAGTTCCACTGCCTTCGCTGCGGGGGCGAGATTCGCTTGCCCTGTCAGAGGGACCTCGAGGCGGGGCTCATTCTCGGCATCGGAAAGCACCACCAGGGTCGCGCGCAGCTCGGCGCTGCCTGCCGCGCTCACCGCGGCCACCGTGGGCTCGATCCTGACCTCAACTTCCCACGAACCCTCAGCCTCGATGCTGCCCGCTGTGGGGTGCCCCTCGACGAGGGTGTACCCGACCTCGGCAGCCTCGAGATTGTCACGCGGACCCACCAAAAACAGATCGCTCACGCGCAGCGTGTCGAAACCGATGTTCTTCACCCTCACGATGCGGCTCGCGCCAGGCCCCTCATTGACCACGCCAAAGTCCACCGACGGCGGCTCTGCCTCGATGAGTGGTGGCCCGCCCTCGCCGACGAGGGGGACGCGCAAGACCGGGTGCTCCAGGTCGTCGGAACGAATGACGAGTGCACCTCCAAAGCGCTCGCGCGTCGACGGCTGAAAGGCGATCTGACCCTCGGCGGAGCGTTGAGCCCCCACTGCAGCTGGTCCTCCGACGACAGAGAACGCCGCTCCGGTGACATCGACGAAATCCCCCCCAAGCGCCACTCGCTCGTCTGTGGTGAGTTCATCGATCTCGTAGGCGAGGATGCTCACGGGGGCGGTGCCCTCATTACCGACGAGAAAGTCGGCCTGAGAGGATTTCCCCACGACGCGTCGCCCCATGTCGATGATCTCAGGGTTCACGAGCAAACGTGGCCGTAGCGCGGAGAGAGAGTCGTCGCACGAGCACCCGTTGGTGACGGCGAGGAAGAGCCCGATGGCAGCCTGAAACGGTCGTCGCATGGGCTGGGTGTATGTCCTCACCACGTCGCACGCAAAGCCAGGAGAGGTGATGAGACGGCGGTGCGAGAGAATCCGACAGTGTGCTTTGACTCACGGTCGAAGCCTGTCCTAGCCTTCCGCACAAGCTCGCATCGGTACCCACCCTGGCGAGGCCGGGGGCAGTGTGGAGAACATCGAATGGCCGCGGCTGATAAGCGCAAGCAATCCCTCTATTTCCCCGAAGAGATGCTGAAGGAGATCCAAGACGAAGCGAACCGGCAGGATCGCAGTCTCTCATGGATCGTGCAGCAGGCGTGGCGCATCGCTCGAGGCGAGATCATGCGCTTTCCCTCGGTCAATGATGTGCTCGATAGCCGAGGCGATAGTTCAGACGCACGCGAAGAAAAGGTCGGCTAAGCCATCACCTGGAGAGTAACGGCGCATGCAGGTCCGTGAGCGGCCTGCCCTCGTTGTTGGGGCGTGTAGCTTTTCCTTGGGTGAACCTGCAGAAGGCGGGCGTCGACGGGAGTGGACTTCTCACGTCGACGAGGCACTGCCCTCCGTTGCGCACAACGA
>JBMTAX010000754.1:0-1992 GCA_049429145.1 Myxococcota bacterium | reverse complement strand
GAATGTCCTCGTCACGCGAGCGCCGGCGGGTACGGCGGCAGCGGTTCGCACCATCGCGCCTGACGTCGAAGAGCATGAGCGCGCCCGATGCGTGTCGGTGACCCGCAAGGCCCCCGGGGCGCTCGGCAGCATCGCGCTCGTCTGTGCGGGCACCAGCGATCTGCCGGTCGCCGAGGAGGCTGCCGTGTCGGCCGCGTTCTTCGGTGCTGCCATCGAACGGTTCTACGACGTGGGTGTCGCAGGTATCGCACGGGTGCTCGCAGTGAGCGATGCGCTACGGAAGCATGATGTGGTCATCGTCGTCGCCGGCATGGACGGCGCGCTGCCCAGTGTCGTCGGCGGCCTCGTCGACAGACCCGTTATCGCTGTGCCAACAAGTGTCGGTTACGGTGCCAGCTTCGGGGGACTCGCAGCGTTGCTGACGATGCTCAACTCCTGCGCCGCGGGTGTCACCGTCGTCAATATCGACAATGGCTTCGGGGCGGCCCGTGCCGCGCAACGCATCTTGCGCGGACTGACCAGGGCGAGACCCGCAGGTAACTCCGAGGCTACCAACTACGTGACATTGCCCGTGGCGACGTCGTAAGCCCCCGGTTCGGAGCAAAGAGCGCTCACTCGCCGCTCGAGAACGTGCCCCGGGAAGGCAGGGCATGTTCGGCTCGTCGAAGTGCGCCGCGGCCAAAGCGCGCCTCTACGGCGTCGAGCGTCTTGGATAGCCTCTCGCGACGAGTGACGTCGGTTGACGTCGTGGCGAAGAGATCGCCCTGCTGCAGAGGCTGGTCGTGGACGAGGTCGAAAGCGGCGACCCCGACGAGCCGAACCGGCAGCTCGGTATCGAGGCGTGCCAGGAGCTCCCGCGCGGCGGCGTGCAGTGAGCCTCCGTCGCAGGCGGGTTCGCCGAGGGGTCGCTGACGAGTGCTCACCCGAAAGTCGGCGTGCTTGAGTTTGACCCGCACCCCTCGGGCGCGAAGCCCCTGCTGGCGAAGGCGCTGGGCCACCTCATCACAGAGCGGCAGCAACCGCCGCGCAAGCTCGGCGCTCCCTTGTACATCAGCGTCGAAGGTACGCTCGGCGCCGATGCTCTTCTCGACGCGACTCATCTCCACCTGGCGGTCATCGATTCCCTGCGCCAGCGACCAGAGGTGTTTCCCGAGCCCTCCGAAGCGTCGCTCCAGCTCTTCTGGGGGCCAAGCGGCGAGATGCTCGATTCGTGTCAGCCCAAGAGCCCGCAGACGAGGCGCCGTCTTCGGCCCCACACCCCACAGTCGTTCTATGGGGAGGGGCCCTAGGAAGCTGCGCTCGGTGCCCGCAGGCACCACGGTCAGGCCCCTCGGTTTGTGCAAATCGGAAGCGACCTTCGCCACAAACTTGCTGCTGGCCACCCCGACAGACGCCGTCAGCTCGAGGTCTCGCTCGATGTGGTCGAGCAGCCGGTGCGCCACCTCGGGGGCTGGGCCTAACAGCGCCTCTGACCCACTCATGTCGAGGAAAGCCTCGTCGAGCGACAGGGGCTGCACCGCCGGGGAATAGGCACCCAGGATCGCCATCAGCTGGCGGGACACCTCCGCGTACCGGCGGCCGCGCGTCGGCAAGAAGACCCCGTGGGGACAGAGACGACGCGCCTGCGACGTCGGCATCGCGCTGTGTACACCGAAAGGACGCGCCTCGTAGCTCGCGGTGGACACCACCCCGCGTGGTCCGACTCCACCGACGATGACGGGCTTACCGCGAAGCTCCGGACGGTCACGCTGCTCGACCGAACGCTTCCGCTGGACCTATCCGTGGCACAGGAGTTCGATGTCCCGGGACGGCTCCGCGTGATCGGCGCCAAGAGCTTCGCCGATGGCACGCTCGGCTCGCGCACTGCGGCGATGCTCGAGCCCTACGCGGGCACGACCTCGCCCGGATCGCTGATCGAGCATGCGCACGATGGGACACTCGTCGAGTGGATGCGTGCCGTGGCCGCGGCAGGCCTCTCGCCGAGCATTCACG
>JBMTAX010000753.1:0-1992 GCA_049429145.1 Myxococcota bacterium | reverse complement strand
CCGCGAATACGGCACAAGACGAACCAGCCGCGGCGAGAAAAGCGGCTGCGGTGGAAGCACGTGGCCTCGACGCGAGGGTGCGACGGCTCAGCGATGAGCTCGCCCTCGGTATCAAGCGGCTGCCTGGAGACCACCGCGACTCCCCCTTCGCCATCTTGCCGTTGCAGGAGAACGACGAGGAAACGCGTGAGCGTAGGTTGGGTCTCGTCGTCAGCGACCTCGTGGTCACAAACCTGGTACGTGACCACCGCGTAGCCATCGTGGAGAGAGAGCGGCTGGCAGCGGTGTTCGATGAACTCGCGCTGCAGGCGAGCGGCGCCACCGACCCCGCCGCAGGAGCAAAGCTCGGCGAGATGGCTGGGGCCCGCGGTGTCGTCGTCGGAGACATCGTCGACACTGGAGAGAGCTTCCGGGTGAGTGCGCGCGTCCTCGATGTCGAGACCGCGACGGTCGTGGTCGCGACAGAGATCGCGCTCCCGAAGGATGAGCTCATCGCCTACTCGGCCGACGCGGTAGTGTTGCGCAGCAAAGGCGATGCGTTTTTTCGCAGCCTCGTGATGCCTGGCTGGGGCCAGCTCTACAACCGGGAGCCAGGGAAGGCCGCGCTCATCGGGGGTGCAGTTGGCACCCTGTTGGTCTCTGCCGCGACCATCGCTGGAAGTGCGGTGTTCCTGCACATGAGGTACGACGACCTCAAGGACAAGACAAAGTTCCCCGATGAGGTCCGGGAGGACGCGGCGGCGCGCAGCGCCTACGTGGAAGGGCTTCGTGACTCTGCCAACACGCTCTATGGAACAGCGGGCGTCGTTGCGGGTATCGCACTGGTGCCGTGGTTCCTTGGCGCCGTCGACGCATATTTCAGCGGCGTGGACGCCGAATCCATCGACGCAGCGCGAGCCCGCAATTGAAACACAGCGAGGCGTTTGGATGAACCTGCGGCCGTGCCTTGTGGCATTTGTTCTCTTTTTCGGTAGCACGACGTCGTGGGCTGCGCAGATCGTCACCCTCGATCTGAAGGCCACCGGCGGTGTTCCCCCGCGGCTCGCCAAGAGCCTCTCCCCCGTGCTCGTCGCCGAGCTGGCGCGCAGAGAAGGGATGAGCGTGGTCAGCCAAGACGACGTCCGCGCGCTCCTCGAACTCGAAGCCGACAAGGCCATGCTGGGCTGCAGTGACACCGGCTGCATGACCGAGCTCGCCGGCTCCCTTGGGGCCGAGCTTCTCTGCACGTCAACCCTGGGTCGCGTCGGCGGCGAATACGTCGTCACGACCACATTGATTCAGGTAGAGGGTGCGAAGGTGCTCCGCCGATCCACCGGCAAGGCGAAGGGCGGGGAAGAGGCCGCTACCGAGGCGGTGCTACAAGCCGTGCTGGATTTGTTTAAGGAAGGGCTGCCGAGCACGGTGCAAGGACCTGCATCGATGACGAGACGCGGCTTCGAGGCGGCCCTCGCGGGTATGCATGGAGCCATACTCGATCGGACCGGCGACCCGCGTGAATCACGCCGTCGCATTATCTTGGACCTCGTGGCTACCGAGCTCGACTACGATGCCACGCCGAAACTCGACATGCTCGACCTCGCCCTACGTCGAGGACGGGCCGAGGCCTACCGCCGTGTTCTCGCAGCCCGCGATCTCGACGAGCGAAACTTCTACGTGCGAGCGATGGACCACTACGGAGCATTTTTCGACGACCTCGGCCGCGTAAAGGAGATCCGCACCCGGGCCAGGGAGCGCGGCCTTGTGCCGAGCAGTTCTGCGCTGCGCTTCTTGGAGCCTGACCCTGGCAAAGAACCCGACCCGGTCCTCGTCAATCGTTACCAAGAAACCGCCTCGGCGGGACACAAGCTCATCGCGAAGGCGCTGACAGCGGCCGAACAGAACAACGTCGACGCCTTCGCTGGCTGCTTCAAGCAGGGCTACGAAACCACGGCAAAGAAACAGCTCGAAAGCCTGAAACAAGAGCGGGAACGCGGCGTCCGATATGAACTCCTG
>JBMTAX010000752.1:0-1998 GCA_049429145.1 Myxococcota bacterium | reverse complement strand
CAGCGAAAGCGGCCTCCCTCGTCGACGCAAAGCTCGTCCCCCGCGCGCAAACAAATGTCGCGACCATCGCGAAGTGTCATCACCAAATCTCCGCCGCGCACCGATGCGGTTGTGACGCGCAAAGGAGCGTCGTCACACACAAAGGGCATCACATCGCGGCCAGTCGTCACGACGAGCCTCCCCTCCCCGTCCCGTGCGATGCTCCGGTCGAGCAGGGCACATAATCGTCGGTGGCGGATCTCGTGGGCTCCGTCGCACCACACGCCGCTACGAGTCAGGCGAAGGTGGATGGGCTGGTCGTCGCTGAAGATGTGTCGCATCGCCACCTGAGGAGTCTAGCGCTGGCTTGTACCCCATACATGGCGATTCAGCGCCCGGGTGCGAGCCGCGGGGGATGAGGCGGAGAGTCACGGTGCCACGGTGGCCCGGGTTGGAGCTCGGCGCGAGGGAGCGGGAGAGCGAGGGAGCGGGAGAGGCCACTGCTGCTCCGAGCGCGCAGCGGTGCTAAGGTGTGAGGAGCGCGGCCTTCCGTGAGCGAAGGCGTATAGGAGTGGCTGTGGAGCAAATACTCGCTGTGCTCGTGTCGCTAAGCACCATTGTCTTTGCGCCGTTCCTCGCCTCCAAGATCATGGGGCTCAAAGGAGGGCTGGCCCGAGGAGCGCTGGTCGGTTTCGTGACCCTCGGCGTCATCCAGGTCGTCGGTCTGGTCGCCCAGCATCTCGGTCCCATGGGAGGGATACTTGGCATCATGGGCGCCTTGGCAGCCTGGTACCAGGTCGTAAAAGTGGTGCACGGGACCGACACTGCTGAGACCATCGTCTTCATGTTCTGGCATCTGTTCTTCCAGCTCCTCTGTGTGTCCCTGCTCGCGTTGGTCATCGGTATGGCCCGCGTCGCGTGGATGTGGGGCGGCTGAGCGCCGCCCTCCCCCACGTCAGAGATGATTCAGCTGCCTCTGGGCCGCGGGCTGCACTATCTCGGGTCAGTGTGTTCCCGGTAGCATAGACGTCCTATGTCTACGGCTGCCTTCTTCGCTCCACTCCCCGACTCGCTACGCCGCCTCCTGAGCCCGGGCGAGACGCTGCTGAACCCAACTCGCGCCGTGTACGCCAACCGCGACACCGATTTGTCGTCGATACGGCTCGTTGGCTTCGACATGGATTACACCTTGGCAATCTACAGGAAGCTGCCGATGGAGCAGCTCCAGTACGATCTTACGCTCGAGAGGCTGATCGAGAGGCATGGTTACCCGACGTCGATCCGTGCGCTGCCCTATGACCCCGGCTTCATCGTGCGCGGCCTCACCGTCGACAAGCGCAACGGCCACCTGTTGAAGATAGACACCCATGGCAGCGTCAGCGTTTGCTTTCGAGGCCGACAACGCATCGACGACGAGTCCCTCAAGAAGCTCTACCGAAATGCGAAGATACGTTTGCAGAGCGCGACCTTCGCTTCCGTCGACACGCTCTTCGCCCTACCAGAGGCATGTCTCTACGCGAACCTAGTCGACTACTTCCTGCAGCAGCACGACCAGGGGGAGAGCACGGCGCCCATCACATTGAAAGACCACCACGAGACGGCAAATCTTGGTCCCATCGATACGTGGCGTTTGTTCGACGATGTACGCACTGCCATCGACGACATCCACCGCGATGGCACCCTCAAAAGCATCATTATGGCATCGCCCGGCGACTATATCGAGAGCGATGACGGTCTCGCGCTGGCACTGCATAAGCTGCGTTCCGCCGGGAAGCGACTCTTCGTGCTGACGAATAGCTACTGGGCCTACACGCAGTGTGTGATGAGCTACTTGCTCGACGGCAAATTGAGGGAGTACGCCAGCTGGCGACAGTATTTCGACATCGTGATCGTCGGCGGCAAGAAGCCTCGGTTTTTCACTGAACGCGAACCATTCCTCGAGCTCGATATCGAAGGGGGACTCCCCGACGCGACGGATACATGCACCCAATCATGGATTTTCAAATAATGAGAAAGTTA
>JBMTAX010000751.1:0-2003 GCA_049429145.1 Myxococcota bacterium | reverse complement strand
GGACGGGGCCAATGAGAGCGACGGATGACTGCGTCATAGCCTAGCGACAGAAGCTATCGCCTCCCATCGCTCGGGTCGTGCAGAAAACGCGACCCGACCCTGAACGGGTCGGGCCGGGGAACATCAAGTCAACGCTGCGAAAGGAGACGGGTCGACCGTCGGGAACACCCCGTCGCGCAACTCGAGTTGGTGGAGGTCTGCCTCATCGATGCGGCCAGTCTCGAGGGCGTGGAGCAAACGGTGGGCGCGAGAGAGATGCTTGATCGGTCGCTCGCGCGCGTAGCCCATCTGCGTCCCCATGGTGAGGATGAACGGCCAGTCCGACGACTGGGCGAGCAGCATCTCCCGGGTCGCCTGCTTGAGGGCGCGCTCCTCGAGCGAAGACGCTCCCTGCCCCTGCTGACGACGTACCTGTTGCCCGAGCCGCTCCCGGCAATCGTGGACGAGCCGCCACAGCCAATCGTTCTCGCCATTGACCCACACACTGAAGGCACCGCCGTCACCCCACGACGACACAGCCGGCTCCATGAGTTGGTGGCGGGGCTCTCCCTCGAGGTAGTGATAGGCACTCATCGGCCGGGGGGCGGCTGGCTCGGTCGCCGCGTGGGCCACGAGACGACGCACCACGCCGTCCAAGAATCGCGGCCCCTCGAACCACCAATGTCCGAAGAGCTCGGCGTCGAACGCTGCGGTCAGACAAGGCCACACGCCGTGCTCGTCACGGGCGCGCTTCGTTTGAGCAATACGCATCTGTACGAAATGATGGGCGTGGGCCTCGATGGCCGCGGCGGCGTCGGCGGGAGAATAGGGCCGCTTTTGGTCGAGGCTCACCCGACCGGTGATGCGGGGGAGCTTCAGCCCCACGTTCTTCCGGTCGCCGGTGCCCTGCTTGTGGTGCTCGTCGAGCAACGCCTCGGGGGCGTCATAGCCGAGATCCCGGTAGAACTCGCGGTAGCGGAAATCGCCGGGGTATCCCTCATCGGCGCTCCAGACCTCGCGCCCGCTCACGGGATCGCGAGCGAAGACGGCGATACCCTCGGGGGTCCACACGGGCCGCATCACCCCGTAGGCTGGAGGCGGAGCGCCGTAGAGGATGGCGCGGTCCTCGGCGAAGGTGAAGAGCAGCCCAGCCTCCGCGAAATAATCGAAGTTCGAGGGCGTGATGCCGCATTCGGGCATCCAGATGCCGCGGGGTCGACGCCCGAGGATGCGCTCGTGCGTCTTCACCGCCTCGAGGACTTGCGCACGCGCACTGCCCTCATCGAGGAGCACTGGCAGCAGCCCGTGGGTCACGCCGCAGGTGATCACCTCGATGCGGCCCTCATCCCAGTGACGACGGAACGCCGCGGGGAGGTCACGGCCAAGACCCGCGTATTGCTCGGCACGACGCTCCGCCTCCTCGTTGGCGAAAAGCGCGGCGGCGCGAAACTCGCTGTCGTGGGCGAGCCCGGAGAGGTAGCGCCTGATGAGCGTACGGCGCCCGTCGAGATATCGCGCGCAGCGCTCGCGCAGCAGAGGCTCTGTCATCATCGACAGGAGGGGAGGCGAGAGATCCATCGTGAACGACGCGACGACACCATCGCGCGCCCATCCGTCTGCCATCTCGAGGATGGGCAGATAGCAATCCGCCACCCCCTCGAAGAACCAATCCTCTTCGAGGAAGTGGTCGTATTCGGGGTGATTCACCCAAGGGAGATGACCATGCAGCGTAAGGACCAGGGCCGGCTGTGAAGCGCTCATCGGCGAGCTCCGAAGGATGAAGAGGAGGAGGAAGATGGTGCTGACGACGACGGTGCGCTGTACGCAAGCGCGACCTCTGCTTCTGTCGCCTCGAGAGGAGGAGACCACGAGGTGATCAGGCGACGACGACCGGAACTCGGAGCGCTCTCTCCAATCTCCTCTTGGGTCGGCGACCGCACCTGTCGCCCGGACTCGGCGATGACGACGCCAGGGGGCAGTTCGGTTTGGTCATCGAGGAGCGCGCCGAGCAATGCGCCGCCGCG
>JBMTAX010000750.1:0-2005 GCA_049429145.1 Myxococcota bacterium | reverse complement strand
CGTGGGTGAAGAAGGCCCCCCACAAGCCATCGCTGGAGAGCGTCGCGGAGTCTCCTATGACGACGAGTTTGCGCCGCGCGCGCGTCAGGGCGACGTTGACGCGCCGCGCATCGGCGACGAAACCGACTTGGCCGAGAGAATTGCTGCGGACGCAAGAGAACACGATGGCCTCCTTCTCTCGCCCCTGAAATCCGTCGACGGAATCGATCTCGAGCCCGCCCTGCACCTCCGTCGATAGCTCCGTCGCGAGGAGCGCTACCTGCGCGGCGTACGGAGTAATGACACCAATGTCCTGGAGCGAGATGCCTCCGGCGAGCAGCGCACGCACGATGCGGACGACGAGGGCAGCCTCCCCTGGGTTGTCTCGACTCTCGCTCTGCTCACTCTGCCGCTCCTCATGTCCGGCTCCGGCGGTGTCGATGACGTCGAGAGCACGCTCGGGTAACATGAGCGCCGTGTCCTCGAGGCCGAGTTCGCTGAGGGTGTGCCCCTCGACTTTCGGGTGCGCGACCAGCCGGTCGTCGTAAAACTGAGCAGCCGGAAACGCCATGATGGCGTGATGCATGCGATGCTGCACCGTGAGCATGTGGGCATTCGCGCGGGAGTCCTCAGAGCTCATCAGCGCATCGAAGGACGTAGAGCCGAGACCAAGGCGAGTCGCCTCGAGGGAGATCACCGTTGGAGGGAGCTGGCGGTGGTCGCCTGCCAGCACCACCCTTCCCGCCCGTGGCACGCCGAGCAGCAGCGCAGGGGAGAGCACTTGGCTCGCCTCATCGACGACGAGGACGTCGAAGCGGGCGTCTTCAGGGAGCTCCGTCTCATAGCCGGTCAGTGTTCCACAGAGGACCCGTGTGCGGCGCAGCACGTCATCGACGGCTTGGCGCTCGAGGCGTCGGGCGTCAGCGAAAAGTCGCCCAGCCTCTACGCGGGCCTCCCGCTCCCGGTGCCATGCCTCACGGCCTCGGTCAGAACGACGTCGTGCACCGCGGAGCAGGCCGTGGGCGTCGTCGAGGAGCTTGCGGGCCAGTACGCGCAAGTCGTGGGCCGCGGTCAAGCCGGCCAGCGTGTGCTCTTCGAGCTGCGGGTGGACACGCGCCGGATGTCCCGCGCGCGCCAACGGGAGGTCACCGTCAGCATCGAGCAGCGCGATGGCAAGATTGTCGACGGCGGCGTTTGACGCGGCGAGACAGAGGACCCTTTCGCCCCTCGCCAGGCATTGACGCACCACCTCGACGAGCACGCGGGTCTTGCCCGTGCCCGGTGGCCCATGCACGAGGGCGAGCTCTTCGCTGAAGAGGGCAATCTCGACCGCACGTCGTTGGTCGTCGTTGAGCGCCGTGTCGAGCGCCTGCCAAGTCCCTACCCGAGGCGGTTTGGGGCATCGCTCCGCGAGCAGCGTCTCGAGCAGACGGAGGTTAGCCCCCTCGAGCCGACGGACGCGCTCGAGCCCGCCCTCCATCCTCCGCAAGCTGACCTCATCCTCACCCCGCAAAAGGTCGATGGTAGTCAGCTCACTGACGCTGGCTGCGTCGTCAAACAGCACGACAAGCTGTGAGGGTCGCCGCAACGTGACGATGCCCTGGGCCCCGAGGGTGACCTGGCCACGCTCGTCTTTGTCCCGGAGCCACACGACGGTTCCGGGTCGTGCACCGAAACGATCCACGTGACCGCGACGCGAGGTGTCGTCGCCGAGCACGAGACGCGCACGCCCGAACAGGGCACGCCCTTCCTCCTCCACCCGGGCAGCACGGAGCAATAGCCCGTCGTGCTCGAGTTGCCGGTCGGTCTTGTGCTCATATTGCCGCTCGTTGCGGGCGCGGACCTCCGCCTCCTCCGCCCGCAACATCGCCCCCATCGCGGCCAGCCGGTCCTGCAGGGCCACAGACAGCTTCGACACAGATCCCGTCCTTTAGGCGCTCACGCGGGCCCTCAAATCGACACAGGCTCTACCGGGGTGAGGCAAAATCGACATTCGTCGATTTGCGCACCCGGCTCGTTCCGCCGG
>JBMTAX010000749.1:0-2016 GCA_049429145.1 Myxococcota bacterium | reverse complement strand
CGTCGAGGGTCCAGACGTAATTCTCGGTTATTACGGTCATGGCATCGTCGAAGTCGGTGGCGGTACGCATGGTCACCTTGCACTCGAGGGCGTTGACCAGCTCCTTGAGGGTGTACAGGATGGCGGCGTTTGTGTCCTCCTGTCCCAGCTCCAGGGCTTTACGGATGGTCATGTCGTCACTGGTGGGCTGGGGGAAAGCGAGGCCCGTATCGCTTTGCCACAAGGCGCGCAAGGTCGTCCGGAGTGATGTCCTTACCTCGAGGTCTGTCGTGCTGCTGTTGCCGCTCGTGACGGAGAGGGAATAGCCCTTGCCATCCGTTGGCGATGGACTGGGCGATGATTTGGGTTGCTGTGTGCTCATTGTCTTGGCTGATTTGTTGGAGGCGGTGTAGTGCGGTCTGGAGGCCGCGGGTGGTGTATGGCTTGATACGTCGTTCGCGGCGATCGGCTTCCCACTCCTTCCAGGCATTCATAAACTGGTCAGAATTGAATGGCCAAACCACCTCGCGCGCACGCGCGTTGGTCTTTACTACTTCTTTACTATATCTATTCTCTTCTATACTCTGCGCAACTGTGGTTGCTTCTTGGCGCAACTGTGGTTGCAACTTTTGCGCCTCTGGTTGCAACTTTTGCGCCTCTGGTTGCTTGCTTCTCTGGTTGCTTGCAACTACAGGCGCAACTTCGACAGAGAGCCGCCTGTTGTGCCCATATCCATGCGTGATGATGTGCCCGCTGGCTTCGAGCTGCAGGCGCATCTTGCGCACGTGTTGTGGGGTGCAGCGGAGCGAGAGGGCGAGGAACTCGTCCCCGGCCCAGCTCGCACCGTCCTGCTTCGACAACGCCATCAGACGGGCAATGAATACCCGGTGGAGCGGCGGCAAATCCAGCTCCCACACTTCAGCAGGTATCCAAATGCCGTTGGCGTGTTCCATGGCTTACCGTTGTCCAATGCTCTGCAAATACTCCTCGTGATACAGCACCTCGCCCATGATTTGGGTCTCGGTGACGTTGCACTGTTGCACCATGGTCGGCATGTGCTTCAGCAGCCCGCGCGGGTTACGCTTCAGCCAGTTCGTAATGGTCTGCACGCTGACCTTGAGGTGACCGGCCGCCATGGTCAGGCTGCCGTAGTGTTTGGTAAGGAAGCACTCGAGGCTGTTGGTCATGACGTGCTTAGAATGGGAGGTCATTGGGCGCTGGGGTTGACGGTGGTGCCATGCGGTTAGTGGTGCGTCCTGCGAGCGGCTTCTTGGCTGGGGCTGGAGCAGGTGCCTCCTCGGGCTTGCCTGCGTACTTCAGCTCCACGAAATAGCGGCCATTCCACTCCCGGCTGTTCAGCCAGCACTCGAGGCTGATGGGATGATCGGCCACCAGTGCCAGGGCTTCGTCCACGTCGTCAATCTTGAAGGTGACGGGGTAGACGTTGCTGCCTGCCTCGATGAGGACGTCGCACACGGTGAATCCGGAGGCGAAGGTCTTGGGCTCTTGCACCGCCTTCACGGTGCCGTTAATCGTTAGTTTCATGGGTAAAGGATTTAATAAACTTTGCCATTTGGGTCTGTGTCCATCGGCCGCGGGAATCGGGCCTGTCGAGGTGCGCGATGAGGCGCAGGTTGAGGTGGTTATAGGTCTGGTCATCCATCGGCCCGTACATGATGGCGTCGAGGGTTGCCTCGTCGTCCCACAGGACGGTGCACTGCATAAGTGACTCGAGGCGAACGCGTCGCACCTCCACGAGTGAGGTAGCGTCCAGCTCTGCCTCGTCGAAGAAGTCGTCAAGCTCGCTCATCGGTCCAAAATTGCAGCTGAGCTTGGTGCTGTTTTAGCCTAAGGGATGCAGCATTAAAGTAGTCAGCGTCTAACTCGCACCCGATAAAGTCAAAGCCTAAGTTGTGCGCCGCGATTGCGGAGGAACCGCTGCCAAGATGCGTGTCAAGAATGCGGTCGCCCTTTTTTGCGTAGTTCGTTAAAAGCCACTCGTAAAGTTTCACTGGTTTCTGCGTGGGATGTATGCGG